>DATKNH010000096.1 GCA_035541455.1 Syntrophorhabdales bacterium | reverse complement strand
GAAAGAATCCGTAGAGCTTGTCGAGAGGACACCAATAAGTACAGAGGATAAAGAGAAAATCTACCATCTGAATGCGGAGAGGCTTTTTAAGCTGTGACGAATATTGATTTGCCGTGAGCCCCTAAAGTGCTTGAAAAGCATGACCAAAGGGTGGCATAATGGGACCCGTAGCCGAAAAATTGGATGAGACGAAAAGCACTCACGTCTACAGAGACAGGGTTCGTCCATACTAAAAAACTTTGGAGGTTGTACGATGGCAAAGACAAAGCTGTATGATTTAAGCCAGCCTTTCGGACACAATGTGCCGCTGTGGCCGTATTTCGAGGATGTAAAGATCGAACGCGTCCACTATCACGCCAAATCGGGAGTCCTCTCCCAGAAGATTACCACCGTCATGCACTGCTCGACGCACGCTGATTCTCCTGCCCATGTGATCGAGGGGCTGGCCTATACGGATGAGATTCCCCTCGAGAAGTATTACGGAACCGGCGTTGTCGTCTCCATTCCAAAAGGCAAGTGGGAAGTAATCACACCGAAGGACCTCGAGAAAGCACGGCCCAAAATCGAGAAGGATGACATCGTCATTATCAATACCGGATGGCACAAATACTGGGGCGACAGCACGCAGTATTTCTGCTACAGTCCCGGTCTTTACAAAGAGGCGGGCGAATGGTTCGTGGAACGCGGTGTGAAAGCAGTGGGCGTTGATCAGCAGGCGTTGGATCATCCGCTTGCAACTGCCATAGGACCGCATGGCCCCGGACCTCTCCGTCCAGATGTCGTCGCGGAGTACAAGAGAGAAAAGGGACATGACGTCATTAAAGATTTTCCGCACTGGGAACCCTGCCACAGGCTGCTTCTCGGTAACGGCATCATGGGGTGGGAAAACGTTGGCGGTGATATTGACCTCGTTACGGGCAAGCGTGTGACCATTGCCGGCTTTCCTATAAGATGGGTAAAAGGCGACGGCTCCATAGTCCGGCTCGTGGCAATAGTGGACAAGTAAGAAGCGGCAGGCAACGTACCGTTGCGAGTTGCGAGTTACAAGCTTGTTGCCAGCGTGCTTTCTTCAACTCGTAACTCGCAACAGGCTGTTCTCAACACGTAACGCGTAACACTAAACACGGCGTTGCCCGGAAGCAACGCCAGGGAGGTGCAGAATGAAGAAAGTCGAATTGAAGGACGTGAAGCAGTACAGCGCGGCGGGGCACTTCGGCATGACTGCGATGAGACTCCACGGAAAAGAAGAATCAGGCGCTCAAAAGTTTTGGATGGGCCTTTCCCATTTCCTTCCGGGAGGCGGGGCCGAAATGGATGCGACGCCAACTGAAAAGATATATTTTGTACTGGAAGGCGAAGTAACGGTTCAGACTCCGAAGGAAGAGATCACGCTTAAACCGTGGGATTCAATCTTCATCGGCCCGAATGAACAGCGTGCGATCATAAACAAGACCAACAAGCCGGCAAGTATGCTGGTTGTTATTAATTATCCGTGACCGATGAAGCGATGATGCGGAACTACCAAACATGAAGTGCCGTTTCTTGGCTCTCTGGTTTTTCCCGCTTCCACGCTTCATCGCTTCATCGCGTTCACTTCCTTAATGAGGAGACAACCAATGAACAGACAAAACATTCAGGAGCTATTCGACGTAAGCGGAAAAGTTGCACTCATCACCGGGGCCACCGGCGGCTTCGGCAAGGCAGCATCAAAAGGCCTCGCTGCGGCAGGCGCCAAGGTGATGTTGACGGGCAGAAACGTCCCGAAACTGGAAGAGATCGCCAAAGAGATTCGCGATGGGGGCGGACAGGCAGCCTTCTCGGCAGGCGATCCCGTCAAGCATGCCGATGTACAGCGTGTGGTCGCAGACACGGTCAAGACATTCGGCGGCATAGACATACTGATCACGGCAGCAGGAGTAAACAAGGTCAACACAATCGTGGATCAGCCGGTTGAACAGTGGCAGGAGATCATGGACGTGAACGTGAAAGGCACGTGGCTCTTCTGTAAGGAGGCAGGCCGTGTAATGATTGAGCAGGGTAGAGGCGGCAAAGCAGTGCTCGTCTCTTCCACCAGAGGTATGCTGGGCATGGCCCGCTATGCGGCCTACAGCCCGTCTAAGGCCGCGGTCAACCTGATAACCAAATCCCTTGGCTGTGAATGGGGTCCACACAAGATCAACGTAAATGCGATTGCGCCGACAGTATTCCGGACGGAACTGACCCAGTGGATGTTCGATGACCAGGCAGCCTACAAAACCTTTCTCGCCCGCATTCCCATAGGCAGATTGGGGGAGCCGGAAGATTTTATAGGAACCGTGATATTCCTGTCATCAAAGGCATCCGACTTCATGACCGGCTCAATCGTCTACGTTGATGGCGGTTACACTGCAGGGTAACCTACTTATGACAACAACAGAAAAAGAGCATATTGCCGTTATCGGCGCTGGCTTGATGGGACACGGCATAGCGCAGATTTTTGCGCTGCACGGCCATCCCGTCTCCCTGCTTGACGTGAATGATGAGGTGCTGGCAAAGGCGATTGAGAATGTCAGGACGAATCTTACCCTCCTTGCAAACAATGGCATCGGAAAAAGGGAAGAGATCGAAGGCGCCGTCAGGAGGATAACAACGACCCAGGACCTGAAGACGGCTGTTTCAGGCGCGCACTTTGTGGTTGAGGCAGTGGCAGAGCAGCTGGAGCTTAAGCAGAAGCTCTTTAAAGAAATGGATGAGCTTTGCCCGCAAGATGCAATTCTCGCTACCAACACGTCGGTGATCAGCATAACGGAGATTGCGGCCAAAGCCAAAGGAAAGAAACGGATCGTCGGCACTCATTTCTGGAATCCTCCCTATCTCATTCCACTCGTCGAGGTGGTGCCGGGTGACGAGACATCTCTCCAGACAGTCGATCAAACATATGATCTACTGAAAGCCGTAGGAAAGAAAGCAGTCAAGGTAAAGAAGGACGTGCCCGGGTTCGTAGGCAACCGGCTGCAGCATGCGCTCTGGCGTGAAGCGGTCGCCATCGTTGACCAGGGGATTGCAGACGCGGCGACAGTTGACGAGGTGATAAGAAACAGCTTCGGTCTCAGACTTCCCGTGCTGGCCCCGCTGGAAACAGCAGACATGGTAGGGCTTGACCTGACACTGCAGATTCACAATTACATCCTCAAGTATATCGACAGGTCCACAGAGCCCGCACCAATCTTGAAGCAGAAGGTGGAGAAAGGTGAACTGGGTTTTAAGACCGGCCGCGGATTCCAGGAATGGGATCAGGAAAAAATGCAGAAGAGCAAGACCCAACTGCTTGAGTATCTGATTAAGTGGAACAGGGAACATAAGGAGACAAATTCTAAGCCCTAATATCTAAATCCTAAATAATATCAAATGACCAAAATTACAAATAGCCACGAAATCTCGGCTCTCCTTTAGAAAATTTGATATTTGAACTTGTTTAGGATTTACACATTCGATATTCGGATTTGAACCAGATCAAAGCAACCCATACTAGGACTTTGCGTAGAACCAGGTATTGAGGAGGAACATCCATGGCAAAGCCACTTTGGAACCCGTCTATAGAGAGAATCAAAAACGCGAATATGACGAAATTCATAGAGTTCGTCAACAAGCGTCACAACAAACAGTTCAAGGGGTATTTCGAACTCTACGACTGGTCGATCGCCAATATTCCGGATTTGTGGGCAAGCGTGTGGGATTTTCTCGAAATCAAGGCTTCGAAAAAATATGACAAGATCGTTGATGACCTCAAGAAATTTCCGGGTGCACAGTGGTTTGTGGGCGCGGAATTAAACTTTGCTGAGAACCTCCTCAGGTACAGGGACAAAAAGACAGCCTTTGTCTTCAAGTGCGAGACAAAGCCGTCGAAGAGCATCACCTACGAAGAGCTTTATACAATCGTTGCCCGCCTTGCAGCATCGTTGCGTGCGCAAGGAGTCACAAAAAAAGATCGGGTCGTAGCCTATATGCCCAACATGACTGAAACGGCAATCGCCATGCTTGCAACCACCAGCATAGGAGCGACGTGGGCATCCTGCGGATCCGAGCTGGGTATGCAGGCGGTCATTGACCGCTTCAGCCAGATCGAACCCAAGGTGCTCTTTGCCGTTGACGGCTACCTGTACAAGAATAAGCCCTTCCCCATGCTCGCCGATGTCAAAGCCGTGGTTGAGGCTGTCCCCTCCATTGAAAAAGTCGTGATTGTCCCCTACGTGAACGAACATCCTGATCCGGGCAGCGTACGCAATGGCGTGCTCTACCACGATTTCCTCTCCAACGATAAGGAGATTCTCTTCGAGCAGGTACCCGCAAACCATCCTCTCTACATCATGTTTTCATCGGGCACCACAGGCAAGCCCAAGTGCATGGTCCAGAGTGTCGGCGGCATACTGCTCAACCAGCTGAAGGAGCTTGTTCTCCACTCGGATCTCAAACGGGACGACACAATCACCTATATGACTGCACCCAGCTGGATGATGTGGAACTGGCTGGTGGCAGCGCTCGGTGTGGGTTCAAAGATTGTGCTGTTCGACGGCAACCCGGGCTATCCTGATCTCGGCACCATGTGGCAGCTCGTGGACGATGAAAAGATAACCTTCTTTGGAACAAGTGCGACGTATATCAATCTCCTCAAGAGCCAGGGATTCAGACCGAATGAGCGCTTCAAGCTCGACTCCCTGAAAGCAATCGGCCAGACAGGCTCGCCCCTTTCCGCGGAAGGCTTCCAATTTGTCTACGATGCCATCAAGACAGACGTGCACTTCAATTCCCTTGCAGGCGGCACGGACATTAACGGCTGCTTCGCAATCGGCTCTCCGACATTACCGGTTTACGCCGGCCAACTGCAGGCCCCAGGCCTTGCCATGAAGGTGAAGGCATACGATGAAAAGGGAAATGTCGTGCATGACAGACAGGCAGAGCTTGTCTGTGAAGCCCCTGCCCCGTCCATGCCTCTCTATTTCTGGAACGACCCCGACTACTCTCGTTACAGGGACGCTTATTTTACCGTTTACCCGAACATATGGCGCCATGGGGATTATGTGACGTTCTACAGCGACACCCGCGGTATCACCTTCTTCGGCCGTTCGGACGCCATACTGAAGCCCTCCGGCGTTCGCATAGGCACGGCTGAGGTCTACAACATCGTGGACAAATTCGAGGAAGTGGCCGACAGTGTCGCCATAGGCCAGAACTGGGAAGGCGACCAACGCGTGCTCCTTTTTGTGAAGCTTGCTCCGGGCGCCACCCTCACCGATGATCTGCAGAAGAGAATCAAGAATGCCCTGCGTGATAAAGCCTCTCCGCGCCATGTACCGTCTCTGATAGTTGACGTACCTGATATACCGTACACATTCAGTTCGAAGAAGGTGGAAAGCGCTGTTACGAACATCATCAACGGCAGACCGGTCACCAACAGGGACGCGCTCATCAACCCCGAGTCTCTGGACTATTTCGAAAAGATATTACCTGACGTACAAAAATGACGTGCAAAAATTAGGGAGGGGCCGTGAAGATCATAGGGTTCAACGGGAGTCCGAGAAAGAGTTGGAATACGGCGACACTGCTTGAGAAAGCCCTCGAAGGAGCCTCATCGGAAGGCGCAGAAACAGAGCTGATCCATCTGTACGACTTGAATTACAAGGGCTGCATCAGCTGCTTCTCCTGCAAGACCAGAGGCGGCAAGAGTTACGGCAGATGTGCGGTCAACGATGAGCTGACACCGGTGCTCGTCAAGGCAGGAGAAGCTGACGGTCTCGTCTTCGGCTCTCCGATCTATTACGGAACGGCCACGGGGCACATACGTTCGTTTATGGAACGGTTGTTCTTTCCTTATTCCACCTACACCGACCCGCCGGGCTCCCTCTACCCGAGAAAGATACGCACTGCCTTTATTTACACCATGAACGTCACCGAAGAGCTGATGAAGGAACGGGGCTTCGACCGGCAGATCGCAATAACTGAAGAGACGCTGGCAAGGATTTTCGGTGCCACAGAAACGCTCTTCAGTTTCGACACCTACCAGTTCGATGATTACTCGAAAGTAGTTGCGGATCGCTTTGATCCCGAGAAAAAGGCAAGGAGAAGGGCTGAAGTCTTTCCGAAGGATTGCCAGAGAGCCTTTGAAATGGGAGCCCGCCTCAGTCTGCGACCAGCAGAGAAATAGTAACCTCTCGCCTCAAGGCACAGATCTGATCGAGCGGCTTGAAGTCCAGCGATCCCGTGCCTATATTCGTTCAGGTAATTCCAGAAAGCCAGAATAGGCAGGAGTAAGAGCACATCCCGGCTCGAAGAGGGTCTATGAATATTGACCGAAGAGAGTTTCTGAAACTGGCAGGCCTCGGCAGTGTGGTATTTGTGTCTGAACTCTGCGGACTTGATAAGATGACTGGCAAGGCCCTGGCTGCAGAGGATGACTTCTTTTTCGTCCAGATGTCCGATACACACTGGGGCTTCAACGCACCCGCGGTAAACCCGGATTTCTCAGGCACTCTCAAGAAGGCTGTCACAGCAGTCAACGATCTCAAAGTTCAGCCCGATTTCATCATGTTCACGGGTGATCTCACGCATGTCACCGATGATGACAAAGAGCGCAGAACACGCATGACCGGGTTCCGCGATATCATCAAAGACCTGAAAGTGAAGGAGATCAGATTTATGCCTGGAGAACACGATGCCGGGCTGGATGAGGGGGCGGTTTTCAAAGAGTTCTTTGGAAAAACACACTATACATTTGACCACAAGGGGGTTCATTTCATTGTCCTGGATAATGTGTCGAATCCGACATCGCAAATCGGGGATGAGCAGTTGACGTGGTTGGGTGCTGATCTGAAACAGCTGGGCAACGATGCACGAATCGTGGTCTTTACCCACCGTCCGCTGTTCGATCTGTATCCGGATTGGGACTGGTATACGCGGGATGGGGCCAAGGCCATAGAACTGCTCAAGCCCTTTGCAAATGTTACAGTCTTTTACGGGCATATCCACCAGGAACACCACAACAACACGGGGCAGATTGCCCACCATGCGGCCAAGGGATTGATGTTCCCCTTGCCTGCCCCTGGTTCGGTTCCAGTGAAGAATCCCATTCCATGGGATGCGAGCCAACCCTATAAGGGGCTGGGATTCCGCGAGGTACAGGCGAAGACGGGAGAGGCCCGCTACACCATATCCGAATTCGGCGTGAAAGGAGAAAAACTATGAAATCAATGAAGTCCTGGTTCCTACTCTGCGGCGTAATTGCGGCGCTTATTCTAGTCGCCACGTATGGACGCCTGATCGCAGCTGAGAAAGAGCAGGTGATCCAGGTAACAGCTAAACGGTTTGAATATTCGCCCAAGGATATCACAGTGAAGAAAGGCGTGCCGGTGGTGCTGGAGTTCACATCGCTCGATAGATTGCACGGGTTCAACTGCCCGGGTCTGGGAATTCGCACGGATATTCAGCCCGGAAAAGTCAACAGGCTCCAGTTTACCGCTGATAAGACAGGAACGTTTCCTTTTCACTGTGACAACTTCTGTGGAACCGGTCATGAGGGAATGCGGGGAACTATTACAGTCACTGAGTAGGGTTCTAATCCATTATATTGTGCCGACCTGAGATGAACGCGGCTAAGGCGCGCATTGTCCATCGCCGTCTGGGAATGGCGGTTGCTTTTTTCTTGAGCATCCAGGCTATCGCCGGCATGTTAATGAGTGGAGGGAGGCTGGCATCTTTCGATACTTCCTTCATCTATAATGTGCTCTATTCTATCCACGCCGGTTGGAATCCGTTAGGGAGTATCTATCGGGTGGCTCTGGGGGCTGCCACTGCCCTGCAGGCAATTCTGGGAATCATGCTCTTCTTCAACCGGTTTCGTTACAGAGCGGGGAGCAAGGCGAGTACTGTTCTGAATCTTCCCGGCAAGGCATCTGAATTAAGAAAGGAGAATGCCATGGATGCTCTCAGCTTTGCTGCCGATATTCGGCCTCTCTTTCGCGACAAGGACATAAACGGCATGAAGCCGAACGGAATCGATCTCACTTCTTATGAGAACGCGAAAAAACACGCTGAGGATATATATGCCCGGCTTGCCGCCAAGGAAATGCCTTGCGACGGGCCATGGAACGAGGGCAATCTGCAAAAGCTAAAGGGATGGATTCAGGGCGGGATGCAGCCCTGACCCTCATCAGGCCTCACTCTCTAAAGCAACCAGCTTTCCAATATATTTGACAACCGTGTTAATATAAACAACAATAGAGCCATGCCAACATGAGCCGCATCGTGCTCCAGGACGTTCCAGGAATGGCGTTTGTATTCAAGATGGGCCCAGCCTTCGGCCGGGTACCCGGCGCGGCAGCGAGGATTGTATTAGCGGGGCACCCGTGGGCAGCCTTCTTGCCAGCGGGCACGAGCAATTGAACGACGGGTCGCAGGAGGATAAGCGACGCAGGGACAACGAAGGTATACGCTTGAAGACAAATAGCCATAGGGGTGCCTGGTGAAATCGATAGTCAAATTACTGGCTAAATCTGACGCGCTTGCGAATTTTATTTTTTCACTCGTTCTCCTTGCCATGAAAATGCGTCTCGACTCCACGGCAAGAAAATTCCCGTTTTTCAAGAAGCGCCTTGGCGAGAGGACGCTCACAGCCCAATTGAAACTGAAGGACAATTCTCGTGGCAGATACTTCACCATCAGGAACGGCGAGGTTATATCGGGAAGCGGTATTCATGCCTCCCCTGACGTCACCGTGACCTTCGGCGACGCACGCGTGGCGCTCGATATGCTCGTCCCCCCCCGCGATCAGCTGGCCACGATCAACGCCATGAAGAGTTTCCGCCTGGGGCTCGAAGGCCCGGATGAGATGAGCAGCTGGTGGATGGAAACGCTGAGCCTGATGCTCAATGCGGGAACGAAATACGGCACCGACATGGGCAAAGGCGTCACGAGATACACAAGTAACAGCAACGGCGGTCCTGTGTTCGTCTACGTGAAGGACGGGAAGATCCTGAGGATCACGCCCATCGATTTTGACGACAAGGATGCACAGCCATGGACAATCAGAGCGAGAGGAAAGACATTCACTCCTCCTCGCCGGACAACCATTTCTCCCCACACACTCGTCTTCAAATCAATGATCTACTCGCCTGAAAGGATTCTCTACCCGATGAAGCGGGTTGATTTCGATCCCAATGGTAATCGCAACTGCCAGAACCGGGGCACGTCGGAATACGTCCGCATCAGCTGGGATGAAGCGCTCGATATTGTTGCAAATGAAATAAAGCGCGTGAAGAAGACGCATGGTCCGGGAGCCATCCTGAACGGGAGCGGCTCGCATCATCTGTGGGGAATCCTCGGCTATTGGTTGAGCGCGCGACTCAGATTCTTCAACAACATTGGATGGACACCGGTGGCGCATAATCCAGACAGCTGGGAAGGCTGGTACTGGGGCGCAACGCACCACTGGGGACAGAGCATGCACCTTGGTGCGCCCGAAAGCTACGGCACAGTAGAAGATTGCCTCAAGGAATGTGAAATGGTCGTCTTCTGGTCGAGCGACCCGGAAGCGACAAGTGGGGTGTACGGTGCATTCGAGGGCACTGTCCGCCGCCAGTGGCTGAAAGAGCTGGGTATCAAGATGGTGCATATTGATCCGTTTTACAACCACACGGCAGCTCTTCTCGGCGGCAAGTGGCTCGCGCCTCGACCCGCAACAGGTAACTCCCTTGCACTGGCCGTCGCGTACGTGTGGATAACAGAAGGTCTTTACGATAAGGCATACGTGGCCTCGCGCACCCACGGGTTCGATCAGTGGAAGGAGTATGTGCTGGGCAAAGAAGACGGTATCCCGAAAACTCCCGAATGGCAAGAGGGAGAGGCAGGAATACCCGCGAGAGAAGTAAGGGCGCTGGCCAGGTTATGGGGTACGAGAAAGACGTATCTTGCAGCAGGCGGGCTCTCGGGTTTTGGCAGCGCCTGCCGCGACGCTACAGGAAATGAATGGGCCCGCTCCATGGTCTGTCTCATGGCCATGCAGGGTCTCGGCAAGCCAGGCATCAATATGGGCGGCATGCAGCAGGGCACACCCATAGACACGAGCTTCTATTTCCCTGGCTATGCTGAGGGAGGCCTCTCAGGTGATCTCGGCGGCACGGCTCTCGCCGTGGCGCTTTACTCACGCTTTCCGCAGCTGCCGACCGTAAACACAGTTTACCAGCGGGTGCCCCGGTTACGCATTCCAGAGGCAATCCTCGACGGCCATACGTACGGCTATCCGACCGACTCCATGACCATTCACGGCCAGTTTCTCCGGTACGACTATCCCGCGCCGGGTCATTCACCGGTAAAGATGTACTACAAGTACGGCGGCTCTCACTTGGGCACCATGTGCGAAACAAACCGCTACGCAAAAATGTACCGGTCCGACAAACTCGAATTTGTGGTCAACCAGTCAATATGGTTCGAAGGAGAAGCAAAGTTTGCAGACGTCATACTGCCTGCCTGCACAAACTTTGAGCGGTGGGACATCAGTGAGTTCGCCAACTGCGGAGGCTACATTCAGCACAGCTTCAACCAGTGCAACCACCGGGTGGCAATTCTGCAACATAAGTGTATCGAGCCCCTCGGCGAGTCCAAATCAGATTTCCAGATATTCCTCGAGATAGCGAAACGGCTGGGGTTTGCAGCGCTCTTCTCGGAAGGAGTTACTGAGTTCGACTGGTGCAAGCGCCTCTTCGAAGCAACTGACCTGCCTAAAGCGATCTCGTGGAAAACCTTTCTCGAGAAAGGCTATTACGTGATTCCCGCGCCCAAGGAGGAGTTGCGCGCACCAGTTTCTTTCAGGGCTTTTGCTGAAGACCGGCTGAAGGATACGCCCGAGATTGCCCCATTGCCGGCAGATTACTCCGAACAGGTCTTCAGGGGCCTTCAGACCCAAACGGGGAAAATAGAGTTCGTCTGTTCGAGTCTGCAGCGCTTCGACCCGAATGACCCGGAGAGACCGGTGATGACCAAATACATCCCTGCCTGGGAAGGTCATCATACCGCCGAGCTTTACAAGAAATACCCCTTGCAGATGATTACTCCTCACCCCAGGTACAGCTTTCACACCATGGGAGACGGGAAACATAGCTGGATCAATGACATAAAAGATCATCGTGTGTTGATTGACGGCTATTATTACTGGATCGTGCGTATCAACTCTCAGGATGCCGAAGCACGTGGCATCAAAGAGAACAACCTGGTGAGAGTATTCAACGATCGGGGCTCGGTCATCTGCGCAGCAGAGATCACAGAGCGGGTAGGTCCGGGCACGGTTCACTCGTACGAGGGCTCGTCAAATTACGACCCGATCGGAGAACCCGGATCGTCTCCAGACCGCGGGGGCTGCATGAACATCTTGACGCCTAGCCGATCAATCATCGAAAAATCGCACAGCATAGCGGCAAACTCATGCCTCGTGGAGATCGAGCGATGGATGAAATAGTGTTAACGTCTTATGACAACCGGGGACATGGTGAGTGAGGACAGACACTCTTCACTAGCGAGCACGGCTCCCGGGTACCCACAGCCGCTCGGAGCGGCTGAAGGGTGGAGGGGAGGCTCCAAGTGGCTTTGCCACTGGGAGGGGGCGACGTGAGCCCCGCTAATGTGGGCTGATGTGCGAGGTGCGAAATGAAGAACTGGTATCTAGTCGTTGACGTGGAGAAATGCGAGAACTGTAACAACTGCTTTCTCGCCTGCAAAGACGAGCACGTTGACAATGAATGGCCCGGCTATGCAGCACCCATGCCGGGGCAGGGTTCAAGCTGGATACGCATCGAGCGGAAGGAGCGGGGGGAATTTCCTTTTATCGACGTGGCCTACCTGCCGGTTCCCTGCATGCATTGTGAGGATGCACCGTGTATGAAAGCAGCAAAGGATGACGCAATCACAAGGAGACCAGACGGCATTGTCATCATCGATCCGGCTAAAGCACAGGGGCAGAAGCAGGTGGTGAAAGCCTGCCCTTACGATGCCATCCAATGGAACGATGTCCTCAACGTACCGCAGAAATGCACGCTCTGCGCCCATCTTCTGGATGAGGGTTGGAAGAAAACGCGCTGCGTACAGGCCTGCCCCACGGGAGCATTGAGTCTCCGTCACGCAGACGATACCGAAGTGAATGAGATGATCCAGTCAGAAAACCTGGAGACCTATCTGCCTGAGCGTAACACAAGCCCTCATGCCTTCCACAAGAACCTCTACCGCTTTATGCGCTGCTTCATAGGCGGAAGTGTGGCGTTGCGCGTCGGTGACAAAGAGGAGTGCGCAGAGGGGGCTTCTGTAACGCTCCTGAATAGCGGCAATGAGAAAATAGGCGAGTGTACGACTGATCACTTCGGCGACTTTAAATTTGACAACCTCGAAGAAAACAGCGGTACATACACGCTCCGTATAGTCCACAATGGTCATAAAACAAAGAGCGTCACCGTTGAGTTGGCGCAGAGCGTTTATGTGGGAACCATTTTTTTGTAGGGTCCGAGGGGTCAAGGGCACGCGTCACGCAATCACGTAGAACGTTCGCCTCCGCCCTTGCGGGTGCCTAGCGGGCTAGGATGGCCGCGCGATGCGCTCGGACAATGGACGAGAAAAGTGAAATTACAGCGAAACTCATTGAAACAAAAAAATTAATAAGCTAAGAGAAGGAAGATGAAGGGACAAGAAGATAGATCACACAAACCGAAGCAACCGGATAAGGCTGTGGCTACTATCCGCTCATACACGTTTGAGGAATTTGTTGACCGGGTTCGGACCTTTCACTCTTATCCGGCGCCGGGTGTGCTCATAGGAGGTTTTATGGTGGACCTCGCCTATCGGCACCTGCCGGAAGACGCGCTCTTTGACGCAGTTGTTGAAACGCCCAAGTGTTTGCCTGACGCGGTCCAGCTTCTCACGCCGTGTACAGTTGGAAACAGCTGGCTTACCGTGCTCAATCTGGGACGTTATGCCGTGACTTTTTATGATAAGCGGAGTGGCGAGGGAATACGCGTTTTTGTCGATCCGGTTAAACTTGAGTCCTGGCCAGAGATCAAAAATTGGTTCTTCAAGCTGAAGCCAAAGAAAGAGCAGGACGATCAGCTCTTGCTGCGACAGATCAAGGAAGCGGGAGCAAGCTTTTGCAGCGTCCAACAGGTGCGTGTTGCAGGTCACATGCTTGAAAAACGGCACAGGGCAGGCTTTGCCGTCTGCCCCCGCTGCAAGGAGAGTTACCCGGTCAGCGACGGTGAGTTTTGCCTCGCGTGTCAAGACACATCGCCATACCTGGTCGAGTGATACAACTCAGACCGCTGCGCTGGGACGACCGCCACGCAAGCGTGACTCGGAAGACCGTCGCACACGGTGCGACTAGGAAGACGCGAAGTCCCCGAAGGGGGGAAAGATCGTGACGCAAGCGTCACTAGCAAGATAGAAGTAAGGAGATAGAAGATAGAAGACGGAAGAAGAGGTTTTAGGATTCAAGTGCTGGCTAGCGAACGCAGTGAGCGGTCTTCCCTCTTCCGTCCATCTTTTCGTAACGGAGCGGTCAGGAGTTCAGCATGGGTGAAATACTTCATACTTCGCGCATCAAAATCGTACGGGTCAAGGGCCCGACGCGCAAGGCCATAGTCGAGGGATTCGACGAGCCGATCTACTATGGCGTGCACGGAGGTATCAAACGATTCTACAACGTTGAGACTGAACGAGAATACCCTGCCACGCTGGACCATATGGTCGCAGCCACAGCAGGGTGAATGATGGGAACACTGGCCACGTTGCTGGCCGGAAAAGGCATACACACGACCGAAGACCTTTATAGCGCGGATGTCGAAGGAGACATCGAAAAGGTGAACGACATACCAAAAATTACCGAAATACGTGTCACCTATCATCTGAAACTGGACCCGGAGAAGGCCGCTGACGCTCAGGACGCCTTTTCCGCGTACCTCACAAGGTGCCCCGCGGCTCAGAGCGTGTTGGGCTGTATCCGCATCCGCGACGATTTACGGGTGCATGATACAAACGCAGGATGACACAAAGTATCGATAATCGTTGACAAAGCACACTACCCCGGTGTTAATTAACGCATCTGTATCGTGCCTACTCATCGCACAAAGAGAATGGAGGTCGGTATGAAACTGGTACGGCTGGTGATGCTTTTTCTTTTTTCGGTATGCGTGTTCTGCTCGCTCTCTGTGCCCGCGGCAACGGCTGCGACTGAGCTGGTTCCGTTTTATACACCTGCCGTGGGTGGTACAGGCTACATCCTTGGCGCCGGAGTCGTTACTGTTACCAACAAGTTTCTGCCCGATGTGAAGATGGTACACGAAAGCACGACGGGATCAATGGAAATAGTGCGGCGGATGATGCAGCGCGAGGCACAGAAGAAGGATTGCTTTGGGCTATTTGGTACTGTTGACGCATGGAACGCGATGTACGGGAAAAACGAGTACGCAGGAAAGCCTTTCGCCGGCATAAGAGCGCTCACGTATGTGCTCGGCACGGATGTCTATCTCGTGGTGCCTGCCAATTCTCCTATCAAGTCATGGGCTGATGTCAGGGGTAAGCGAATAGGTATTGGCGGCCCGGGAAGCACATCCGCAAACACCGCCCTCTATCTTCTTGAGGAATACGGGATCGCCAAAAAAGATTTCAAGCCTTACTATTTTGTCTACAGGGAAACTGTGGAAGGCATTCAGAATGACAGCCTTGACGGCGGCATCCTCGTGGGGGGCTATCCTGTCGCGGCTTACTCTGAACTCGCAACTCAGCGTGCTGTCCGGATTGTTCCGGTGGATGAAAAAATTATGAAGAAGGTAACAACAGACCACCCCTATTACTATCGAACCGTCATAAAAGCAAAATCCTATAAGGGTCTGGAACAGGATACGCCGGTGCTCGGGTTCACCACGGCCATTTATGCCCACGAAGGCATGAGCAGCGACTTTGTCTACAAGATCATGAAGAATCTCTTCGAACACAAAGCAGACTATTACGCGATTCATGCGTCAGCCAAAGATATGTCGCTCGAAGACGTGACAAAAGGCATTCCCATACCCTTTCACCCGGGGGCCGTAAAGTATCTCAAAGAGATCGGGGCAATGAAGTAGAACTTGCTCAAATGCGCTTGAAGGCTAATCGCTGTCATAATTTAGTATGCAAGGAGGAACTGTGATGGACAAACATGATCCCGCGCACTGGTACAACAGGACACGAGAGGAAATCCGCACCCGGGGAGCAATATTCAACATCAACGAGGGAATCGACATCGACAACGGGAACGGCTGCGTAACGAGACTCATAGGATGGCCGGGAGTAGGCACGCGCATGGTCTCCTTTCACCTGTTGATCCACAAGCCAGGAGGCGCTTATGCCATGCATAGCCATCCGATCTCAGAGGAGAGCGTCACGTGCATTCGCGGCAAAGGTGAAGTGAACTTCGGCTCGGGATGGGTCAAGATTGAGGCAGGCAATCTGATATTTGCACCCATCGGCTGTGTCCACGCAACACGCAATGATCCCGATTCCAAGGAGGACTTTGTCATTCTCTCTTACGTCTGCCCCTCGCCCCTGGAGTGGTACCAGGAAATGGGGCTGATGGTGAAAGGGGAGTTCAACACGAACCAGATCGATCTCCTCATGCTCAATAGCCTGACCGATAATATCCCGACAAAATGCGTCATGAAGGAGAATGAGCTTGGGGAAGCCGAGCGAGCCGAGGTAAAAGGCTACGCGGAAGTTGCCAAGAGCGGAGGCGTATTCAACATGTACCGCGGCGCGCCCTTCAGAGGCTACGGTGGTCTCATGAAGTTCATTATATGGCCGGGCGTCGGCGCAAAGAATTGCGGACTCCATCATGCACATCATAAACCGGGCGTGGCGTTCAAGCCGCACGTGCACCCGATCTCAGAAGACGCTATTCTGATCTGGGACGGCGCGGGTATGGGCTATCTCGAAAGCCGCTGGATTGAAGTTTCCGAGGGAGATATCATTTACGCCCCGGCAACCGTCAGACATGGCACCGGATGCCGCAAGGATCAGCCCAAGATGATGCACGCAGCAGGCTGCGCTTCACCGCCCCAGTTCGATCTCTACGAGCAGGCGGGCTATTTGAAAGAAGGAAAATTCACTGACTTCCCGATTGCTAGGGGCGATGTTGGTGAATGAGCCTTCTCGAGGTTAGCAAGATCACAAAATTTTTCGGTGGTCTGAGGGCGCTCTATGACATTTCCTTCAGTCTCGAGCAAGGAGAAATTCTCGGCCTGATCGGCCCTAATGGAGCGGGTAAAACGACGCTTTTCAATATCATCGCCGGCACCTTCCCTCCCACTTCGGGATCGGTCATGCTCGATCGCGAGGATATCACCTCGAAGGGAGCGCGTGTGATATGTCACGGGGGTATCTCGAGGACGTACCAGCTTGTCCGCCCTTTTTCAAGCCTCACGGTCTATGAGAACGTGCTGGTGGGCAGTTATTTTGGAAATAGAGAAAAACAACAGAAAGCGCGTTCAGTCGAAGAGGAAGGCATGGAGTTGCTGGCGTTGACGGGGCTGCTCCAGAAGGCTAATACTCCGGCAAAGAATTTGACGCTGGTGGCAAGGAAGCAACTGGAAATAGCAAGGGCGCTCGCAACCCATCCCAAGGTTTTGCTGCTCGATGAGGCAATTTCAGGACTAAATCCGGCAGAAACTGAAACAGTGATGAATCTCATCCGCCAGATCAGAGATCGCGGAACCACTGTCTTTATGATCGAGCATATCATGAAAGCGGTGATGGGACTTTCCGACCGCATTCTTGTACTCAATTTTGGAGAGTTAATAGCCCAAGGCACACCAGATCAGATCACAAAGAACAGCGCTGTCATTGAAGCATATCTTGGAACAGAAGGAAATGTCGCAGAGGCTTAAAGGTCGTTAGATGCTTAAGATCGAATCAATCTCAGCCCAGTATGGAGACATTAAAATCCTGTGGGACGCATCTCTTGAGATTTCCTCAAAAGAGATGGTGACCATGGTCGGTTCGAACGGATCAGGCAAGACAACGCTGATAAACACCATCATGGGCATGATGCATCCGGCTTCCGGCCGCATAGAGTTTCTCGGTACACCGATACACCAGTTGCCACCGCATAAGATTGTGGAGAGGGGGATCAGCCTGATTCCGGAAGGAAGAAAGCTTTTCCCGGAGATGACCGTCGTGGAGAATCTTGAACTCGGAGCCTACTTTCCGAACGCGAGGAAGAAAATTTCCGAGACGCTCCGCTGGGTATTTGAACTCTTCCCGAGATTGCAGGAGAGAAAGACTCAGTTGGCGGGAACGCTGAGCGGTGGCGAGCAGCAGATGGTGACGGTCGGGCGCGGGCTCATGTCATTGCCGCAACTCCTTCTCATTGACGAACCATCCATGGGGCTGGCGCCGATCGTGGTCGCCGAGCTGTTTCGCACGATACGCAAGATTAACGATGAGGGGATGACGGTTTTTCTCGTGGAACAGAATGCTCGTCAGGCCATGGAGATTTCCGATCGGACCTACGTATTGGAGAATGGCCGGATCGTGCGCGAAGGGAAGAGTAAAGACCTGCTGAAGGATGATAACATCAGGAAGGCTTATCTGGGGCTGTGAAGGAGCCCTGTTTAACATTTTAGTGACGGAGCAACAGGAGGTTATTGAGTTATGAGAAAAGGATGTTTGATTTTTGTTCTGGCAACGGTGCTCGTTATCGGATTGTTGTTACCTGCTTCGGCCCAGGAGAAGAAGGAAATTGTGATAGGCATGACTCTTTGCCTTACCGGAAGATACGCTGTTGACGTAGGCCCCTTCGACAAAATGGTGAAGGCTTGGGAGAACTATGTAAATAAGAAAGAGGGCGGTATCTACGTCAAGGCTTATAAGAAAAAGCTTCCTGTCAGGACGATCATCTATGATGACAAGAGCGACCAGGCAACAGCCGTGAAATTCTACGAGCGGCTTGTGACAGTGGATAAATGCGATATCCTG
Organism: Syntrophorhabdales bacterium; assembly: GCA_035541455.1. Lineage (NCBI taxonomy): Bacteria > Pseudomonadati > Thermodesulfobacteriota > Syntrophorhabdia > Syntrophorhabdales > Syntrophorhabdales bacterium. The sequence continues at coordinate 16,866 of DATKNH010000096.1, read as the reverse complement.
ATCGGACCCAAATCAAGCCCCATTACGTTCCCGGTTACGGCCGTGGCCGAAAAGTATCACATCCCCATGATACTGGCTACTGCCAATACCCCGCAAATTTTTGAACGCGGCTTCAAATGGATCGTGGGCGTTAACAACCTGTCCACCGCGTGGTCAGATTCTTACTTTGAACTGCTCGGTGAGGAGAAGCAGGCCAAGACCATCGGCTACGTTGCAGAAGATACGCCACACACGCGCGAGGTGTATGAAGGGGCGATACCCAATGCCGAGAAGCGGGGCTTCAAAACAGTGTTCAAAGATGTTGCACCTGCAGGAACGACAGACTTCACGTCTATTCTCGTGAAGTTGAAGGCTGCTGACCCGGACGTGATCTACGTATCGGCATTCACACCGTTTGCAGTCACGTTCAAGAAGCAGGCGAAGGAATTCGGATTAAAGCCCCGGGAATGGCACTTTACGCATGCTGATAAATCCTTCTCCGATGCATTAGGAAAGGATGCCAATTACGTTACCACAGAATATAACTGGCTTACCGGAATGCCCTACGGGGATTTAAAAAAATTCCACGAAATACTGAAAGAAGCCAAGATCGATCCCGAGGAGTACATGGATACTTCTCTGCACTACACACCCCTGGAAGTTGTGGAAGTGGCTGTGCCCAAGGCAGATTCTCTGAAACCGGACGATCTGATGAAAGCGATCAAAGCAGTCAACTTCGAGTCTGTGATCGGGCCCATGTATTTTGAACCGACCAAGGGCCACTCTGCGTTCAAACAGCTGGCGATCCAGTACATCGACGGGAAGTATTACATCATCGGTCCGAAGAAGATCGCAACGCATAGGCACGTGTACCCGAATCCGGCACCGTAACGCAAATACAGTGAACAGCGAGCGGTGAGCAGTCAACGACGAATGATGAGGTGCACGCTTGGAAGTAAACGATCACGGAGTAAAGTAAGGAGTAGTAAGCAACCTTGGCAAGAGTAGCTCCAGGTATACCAAAGACCATGACGCACGGTTTCGGACTCTTACTGCGTACTGCGTACTGCTTACTGCTCACTAGGGGAAATGTCAGGAGCATCAAGTGCTGAACGTGCAGATCCTAATCCAACTGATTCTCGCCGGAGTGCTCCAGGGCGGCACCTATGCGCTTGCCGCCTTCGGGCTCTCTCTCATCTTCTGCATTGCAGACGTGCTCAACATCACCCACGGGGAATTTCTCATGCTGGGCGGGCTGGTCACGTACATCATCTTTGGCGCCACCGGCTGGAATCCCTTCTTGATTCTGCTCATCGTCATCCCTCTTTTTGTGTGCGTGGGTTTCATCTACCAAAGGACGTTCATCAAGCCCATTTTGAACCGTCCCCCGCGGCAACTGCTCTTCTCTTCCATTGTCGTCACCGTCGGTATTGCGACCGCTATTGAGGATACCACCTCATTCATCTGGGGACCCACGGTAAAAGGCGTTTCCTTTTCCATGCCTGCAATAATGGCTGGCGGCATCGTTATCTCCTCGCTGCGCCTGACCATCCTGCTGTCGATTATCGCGCTGACTCTTTTTCTCCATTTCTATCTGAAGAAGTCATTCATGGGAAAGGCAATACGCGCGATCCTTCAGAACCGTGAGGGTGCAACCGTCATCGGCATTAATGTTCCTAAAGTGGTTACGTTTGTCTTCGGCATTGCAATCTCGCTCGCTGCGGTTGCCGGGGTTTTCTATGTTTTGCAGTTTACCATCGGACCATTCATCGGTCTTCCTCTGACTATTCGCTACATCGCTATTGTTATGCTGGGTGGCTCCGGCAGCTTGATCGGGTCGTTGGTCGGAGGGCTGATCCTGGGAGTGGCCGAGACATTTGCGGGTTTCTTTATAGGTTCCCACTGGTCGCTTACAGTCGCGTTTTTTACGTTGGTCCTCGTCTTGCTCCTCAGACCCCAGGGGTTGTTCAAGCATGTTTAAAAAATTCCTCACACCATCCAACGGTTTCTGGCTCATTGCATTGATCGGTCTTCTGTTCGTCCCCAAATTTGTAGACCCATACTGGGTTGTTTTCCTTCTCCTTCTCTTCATGTACATAGGTATCGGTTCAAGCTTTAACATCACCGCAGGCTATCTCGGGTATGTCAACCTCGGCCACTACGCGTTTTTCGGCATCAGCGCCTACGGTTTCGCCATTCTCTACGCCAAGGGAGTTCCCTTTGTTATCTGCATGGCTACAGGCGTTGTCGTAACCCTCATCTTCGCAACGTTGATCAGTTATCCTTTTCTGCGGCTCAAGGGCGGGTATTTTGCGCTCGCTAACTTTGGACTGATTAAACTGTTTGAACTCGTCGCCGGAAGCCTCCGCGACTTCACAGGAGGCACGCAAGGAATCTCCCTGACACCGGGATACAGGCCGTACCAGACCTATTACATGTTCCTGGCAGTGGCTCTGCTGACAGTCATCGTCTGCTACTGGATTCCAAAATCGAAATTCGGCCTCGCTCTTTTCAGCATACGTGAAGATGAAGAAGTTGCCGAAGCCTTTGGCATCAATGTGAACAGACGAAAGATGGCTGCCTATATTCTGAGCTCGGCCTTCCCTGCCCTGCTGGGTGCGGGTTATGCCTGGTACTCGGCGTACATCGATCCGGAAGTCGTCTTTGGTACGGATAAGGCGCTGCTTCCCGTAACCATGGTCATGCTTGGAGGAACCGGAACTTTTCTCGGCCCCATATTCGGCGCTGTTTTCATGCTGATCATCGAAGAGTTTTTGTGGACATCAACGTGGCTTCCGGTATGGATCAAATCTTTGCACCTGACGATGCTGGGGCTCATCCTGGCATCCGTTGGCATCTTCTCCCCCGGAGGGCTCGTAACTCTGAGCCCCATGGCAGCCTTCTTCCGCAAAGTCGGCATGGGTCGCTTCCTAGGCTCCTCGCACAAGGTCCTGAGTATAGAGTAAACGCAGATCTGCTTTTGTGTTATAGTATACCGTACCGCACCGGCCCTTCCCCGTTTTAAAACACCGAATTTAGCTTCGGCGGGCATCAGGTAGGCTTGGGCTCCACTATCGATTGAAGTACTGGCCAACTCACGCGGGGAAACAGGAGCAGCGTGTTATAACCTTTACTATTTGGATGCGCACGTGAGGGAGGAAGTTCCATGGCAAGGGTGATTTTAGGGTACTGGAAGGACACCGTAATCGACAACCGCGCAGTACCAAAGAGGGTGATCCAAGAAACCTTCCCCGGGTTTGAGGATTTTGAGGAAGGGAACCGGCACCGAGCCTTTATCGGATGGGATGGTTTCTTCATCTTCGATCGTGAGGCACCCGTGGTCGATATGATAAGGCACTATGTGCAGAGGATACAGAAGGAGAGTTGCGGCTACTGCACACCTTGCCGCGTGGGTACCAAGATAGTGGGCGACAAACTAAGCTCAATTGCCGCGGGCTTCGGTCGCGAGCAGGACATCAGCGATATACGGCAGCTGGCAGAAGTGATCAGGGACGCGTCCATGTGTGAGCTTGGTCACACGTCCATGAACGCGCTTCTGAAGATTATGGAACTCATGCCAGAGGCCTTCGAAGAAGCCGTGCGGGAGCGCCGCCCGGTGCCGAGGGGCGCTTACCATTCTATCCTTACCGCACCGTGTATTGAGGCATGCCCGGCACATCTGGACATTCCCTATTATGTCGATGCGATACGCAGCGGCAACTATAACGAAAGCCTTGCCATCATAGGGCAAAAGAACCCCCTTCCCGGCATTTGCGGCCGCGTCTGTGTCCGACCCTGCGAATTCGCCTGCCGTCGAGAGGAACTGGATGACCCGATTTCCATAAAATACCTGAAACGCTTCGTTACGGATCAGATTCAATCCTACGCAGCGACACGGTCAAAAAAAATGGAGCCGGCGCCGTTAACTTCGGACAAAAAGGTTGCAATCATAGGCTCCGGTCCCTGCGGCCTGACGGCGGCGTTTTTCCTGAGACAGAAAGGATACCCCGTCGACGTATTCGAGCAATTGCCTGAGCCCGGCGGAATGAGCGCCGTAGGAATTCCCGACTACCGTCTTCCCCGCTCCATCATCGCGGCTGAGGTAAGCCGCATCGCTGAGACAGGCGTGCAATTCCATTATGGCGTACAGGTCGGACGGGATAAAACGATGAAGGAGCTTCGCGCCGAATTCGGTGCCCTTCTGATCGCAATCGGCGCGCACGGAGGCAAGAAGGTGGGTATCACCGGAGAGGAGAGCAAGCCTCTGGGCCTGGTTTCCGGCGTGACCTTTCTGAAGAACGTGAATCTTCTCCTGCCGAAAAACGAGTTTGTGCCGCCGGAGGGCACAAGCGTGGTAGTGATCGGCGGGGGAAATGTTGCGATGGATTGTGCCCGCAGTGCCCGCCGCCTCGGCTACAGCACGGTAAGAGTGGTTTACCGGCGGACCGAGCATGAAATGCCTGCGGATGCCGAGGAAATCCGGGACGCAAGGGATGAAGGCATTGAGTTTCACTTCCTGACCCACCCTATCAGGCTTGAATCGGCAAGCAACAGGGTGACGGGATTGACGTGTGTGCGCATGGAACTGGGCGAACCGGATGCATCCGGGCGCCAACGGCCGGTTGAAGTAAAAGGTTCTGATTTTTTTCTGGAATGTGATGTAGTTATCCCGGCCATAGGCCAGGGAACCGACTTCTCGATGTTCGGGGGCGACTTCCTGGTGAAGACAACCAAATGGGGTACAGTGGAAGTCGATGAGGAGACGCTCATGACCAGCCAGGAAGGGGTTTTCTCCGGTGGTGATTGCGTCTCGGGCCCCAAAGCCTTGATTGACGCTATGCGGCAGGGATTGCATGCAGCCCATTCAATTGACCTCTATCTCAAGGGTGAAAAGATGTGCGCGCCCGAAGGGCAACGAATGTTCGAGATGCTCAAGTCGATGAACCTGCCCCAGTCTCCTGTCAACAGAACAGGCAACAAGCCGCGAAGCCATCCTGAGATGCGGCCGGTCAACGAACGCACCGGCGATTTCAATGAGGTTGAAGCAGGCTATTCGCCGAAGGAAGCAATTGCGGAAGCAGAGCGTTGTTTGCGCTGCTACCGTCTGGCCATGTTCGTAACGGAGGAATAATCAACCAACGATGAAGACCCCAGAGAAAATCAACAAGCGGATCACCCTGTATATCGACGGCACAGCAGTGAGCGTGCCTGAAGGCGCAACGATTCTTGACGCGGCACGGAAAGCCGGCGCGCGTATTCCGACGCTTTGTTTTCTCCCGGAACTTCAACCCATAGGCTCATGCCGGGTCTGTCTTGTCACCATCGAGGGAACTGACCGGCCCGCTACGGCCTGCAACACGCAGGCTCTCGAAGGCATGCGTGTGGTAACCCGCTCGGAGCAGCTATTCCATCTCAGGCGGGAAGTCATGAAAATGATCATCGCACATCACCCGCTCAATTGCGCACCGTGTCCTAAGAATGGTCAGTGCCGCCTCCAGGATATGGCGTACGAGTATGATCTCACCACCTTCGATTTTGCCCGATACGTCATCGCCACGGAAGAATTCCCGTGGAAGCCTTACGCGACGCCCATTCTGGACTACCATCCCCGCAGATGCATCCTGTGCGGGAGATGCGTCAGGATCTGTGCGGAGATACGCGGTCTGGGCGCAATCACCCTGAGCGGTGCCGGTGCGCAAACGGTAATCCGGCCTGTAATGTCAGATCCGGGTACTCCGTCCCGCTGCATTTCCTGCGGGGAATGCATGCGGGTCTGTCCGGTGAACGCAATCGACGAGCGACTGGTACACCAGCAAGGCAAACCCTGGGAGACCACAAAGGTGCAGACGACCTGCACGTACTGCGGTGTCGGCTGTCAGCTCGATCTGAATGTGGTGAACGGCCGCGTCGTGGGGGTGACGACACGCGATGACATTGGCATCAACCGCGGCAGGCTCTGCGTGAAAGGCAGATTCGGCTACGCCTTTATTCACAGCCCGGACCGGCTGACACAACCCCTGGTCCGCAACCAGAGGGGAGAGCTCAAAGAAACCTCGTGGTCGGCTGCTTTGACCCGCGTGGCCCGCGAGTTCGGCCGTATACGCGATAAACACGGTCCGCAGGCTCTGGGCGGCCTGTCCAGTGCCAGATGCACCAACGAAGAGAACTACCTGTTCCAAAGGATGGTGCGGCAGGCGTTCCGTACCAACAATGTGGACCACTGCGCGCGGCTCTGACACTCCACCACCGTGGCCGGTCTGGCCTCCGTATTCGGAAGCGGTGCAATGACGAATTCGATCGAGGAAATAGTAAAAGCTGACGTGATCGTGGTGACGGGGACGAACACGACTGAAAACCACGCGATCATCGCCCACTCAATAAAGCGCGCGGTAGAGCGCAACGCGGCAAAGCTGATCGTGGTCGACCCGAGACGCATCGACCTCGTGGACCAGGCGAATTATTGGCTGCGCCCGAGACCCGGCACTGACGTGGCGTGGCTCAACGGCATGATGCACTGGATCATCAAGAATAACCTGCACAACAAGAAATTTATTGAGGAGCGCTGCGAAGGCTTCGAGGAACTGGCTGCTGTGCTCGAGAAGTATACGCCTGTACATGTGGAAGAGATTACAGGAATTCCGGCATCCGATCTGAAGGCGGCAGCAGAATTGATCGGCCGGGCAGGCAATGCGACCTTCCTCTATGCGATGGGTATCACGCAGCATACGACAGGGACAGCAAACGTAAAGTCCATCGCAAATCTCGCCATGATCACGGGGAACCTTGGCCGTCCCTCTACCGGCGTGAACCCGCTGCGCGGCCAGAACAACGTGCAGGGCGCATGCGACATGGGGGCCTTACCCAATGTCTTCACCGGCTATCAGTCTGTCTCTGACCCTGATATCAGAAAACAAGTTGCGCGTGTGTGGGGGGCTACATACATGCCGGATGAGCCCGGATTAACACTTACGGAAATGATCCCTTCGGCGCTGGCGGGGACGCTCCGTGCTCTCTACGTGATGGGAGAAAACCCGGTAGTTTCAGACCCCAATTCAGCCCATATCCAGGAAGCGTTGCAGAAATTGGAATTCCTGGTGGTCCAGGATATCTTTATGACGGAGACGGCGCAACTCGCCGACGTTGTTCTCCCCGGCGTCACGTGGGCAGAAAAGGACGGGACATTTACAAACACCGAGCGACGAGTACAGCGCGTGAGGGCTGCCATTCAGCCTGTGGGAAACAGCGTCCCTGACTGGATGATCGTCCAGCAGATCACGAGAAACATGGGTATCAAGGCCCGCTTCTCCTCACCGGAGGAGATCTTCGAGGAGATCCGGCGCCTGACGCCCTCGTACGCTGGAATCACCTATTCACGGCTTGATCGTGAGGGAGGTATTCAGTGGCCGTGCCCGAGTGTTGATCATCCGGGGACGCCTTTTCTCCACCAGGGAAGATTCCCTCGCGGCAAGGGGCTCCTGACCCCTATAGACTATGAGCCGCCGGCGGAGGTGGCGGACGAGAACTATCCGCTCGTGCTCACAACCGGGCGTATACAGTACCATTATCATACAGGGACCATGACGCGCCGCTGCCGCAGCTTGAGCATGCTCGCGCCCGAGGCTCTTCTTGAAATGCATCCGGATGATGCAGCAAAATTGAAAATTCGCGATGGCGACCTCGTTACGGTGACGTCCCGCCGCGGTAACATCCAGATACGCGCAAAGGTGCCTGGAAAGGTTGCGCCCGGTGTGGTCTTTTCCACGTTTCACTTCAGTGAGGCGCCGATTAATCGGCTGACGAACGATGCACTCGATCCGGTTGCGAAGATTCCGGAGCTGAAAGTCTGTTCAGTCTGCGTCGAGAAAGCGTAACCCCGTAAGAGCAATCACTGTGGCAGGAAACTGAAAGGCCATCCGCAAAGAGACGCAGATGGCCTTTGCATCTGAGGACGATCTGTCTCAGAGTTTGGAAAGGATCTGTTTGATCTCACTTTCGTCAACAATTTTCAGACCGGTGCCTTTCAAGAGCGCGGCCATCTGTTTAATCTCTTCTTTTTTCGCCTGGGGCTGCGGCGGCCGCATAAAAGGATGCGCAAGGAATCCGCGCAGCCACGCACCTATTTTGTAGCGCACGTGCAACCTGGCGTAATCCGCGTACACAAAATCATTTAACTTTCCTAACCCTGCATTCCAGATTCTGCGTGCTTCCATGAGATCGTTTCTCTTCCACGCCTGAATGTGGTCGATCATCGGTTCCATGCCATAGTTCAGCCCTCCGTTGACGGTTCCGTCAAACATCTCCAGCATCAGGAAGACGTGCCACAAATCAGAGGGTGCACCCAGGATGGCGACGTGGTGGTCGAGCGACCTGAGCCCTTCACCCACACTTTTCCATCCCGGATAATTGTACGTCATCTTCCAGCCCACTATGTTGCGCACCGCATTGCACATCTTGAGTGTAGGGCCGACCGGTAGACCTACACCATACATGGGATTCACTCCCGATGTTGGGTGTACAATGATCGGCAGGTTGACGGCTTTATCGATAGCCCTTGCTATGTCGATCCACACCTCGGGATATTTTTCAGGGTTCCATGCATAGGTGATATCCCCTGATCCCATGGGGGGAATAAAAAAGATCCCGTCCACACCCGCTTTCTTCGCCGTCACTGCATCGCGGACTATCCCCTCGGTTGTCGCATCTATGGCGCCTGCAAAGAGCGGCACTTTGCCTGCAACTTCTTCTACGGCGATCTCAACAATCTTCTTCTTCTCCTCATAGCTCAGATAGAAAATTTCTCCGGCCTCGGGATTGACGATAATAGCTCCCCCTGCATCAACAAATTTCGGTTGCAGAAAATAACGCAGCAGCTTCCGGTACGCACCGTAATCGATCTCGAATGTCCCCCGCTTATAAGGAACAACTACAGCAGTGAAAATACGATCCCATTTTGTACCGCTATTCTTGGCCATTCCTTGCCTCCTCGATCATTAAGAGTATTCTATCCAATGCACTAAGCCCGCAACAACCTTCTCCGTCGCACAAAGAAAGAGGGAGAAGCCGCGTTAACAACACATTCATCTGCGAAATCCTCAGTCGCCTGTCATCTCCGGGGGCTCGCCACAGTATTCTACCGTCCTTCGAGATCTTTCACAACACGCGTCAGTGCACGTTCCACCAGCACTTTGGCGAGGTCCATCTTGTAGCCGTTCATCCGCAGAGGCCTTGCTTCCGTAACCGAAGCCTCTGCCGCCGTTGCGATGAGTCTTCTGTCAAGCTTTCTTCCGGTGATCATATCCTCTACCGCTGCTGCAACGTACGGCGCCGGGGCTACGCTGCCAAGCACTATCCTCGCCTTTTCACAGACCCGCGCCGGCATCCGCACCGAGAGAGCCACGCTGGCAAGAGCAAAATCCGCAGCGTGACGTATCCGTTCTTTTAGAAAAACCTGACCCGAGCCGGGCTGGTCAGGAACCACGACTCCCGTAAGAAGCTCATCCGGCTCTAGCGCCGTCTCACCCAGGCTGTTGGCTCCCGTAAAGAACGTATCGAGTGGTGCCCTCCGTTCTCCCCGTGGGCCGGCGATCACAGCATTGCCTCGCAGCGCTATGAGTGCGGGAGCCAGATCTGAAGGGTGCGCGGCCACGCATTTCCCGTGCATCATGATAGCGTGATAGAAGCGATGTTCGCCGGAAATCGCATAACACCTGTCGCCGCCCTTCTTAAAGCAGATAAAGTGTGGATGCCTGAAATAGGAACATCTCGGCCTCTGACAGAGATTGCCCCCCAGCGTACCCATGTTTCTCAGCTGGGTTGTGCCCACGTGAAGGGCTGCCTCTGCGATTACAGGGAACTTCTCCCGTATGATGTCAGAGGTGGCAAGCTGCTTCAGTGTCGCCGTCGCCCCAATACGCAACCCATTTCCTTCTTTATAGCTTATTGCGTTCAATCCCGGGATCTTCTTGATGTTGACGAGCACCTCCGGGGTTTTGAGCGCCGGACCCTCAATGCGGTCTTTCATGAGGCTGAGCAGGTCTGTTGCACCTGCTATCACCTTGGCTTTCTCGCCATAGCGCGCGAGATACGAAACTGCTTCCTGCACATCTGTCACACTTTTATACTCAAAGCCCGGCAGTTCGAACAACATTCAACGCGCTCCTTTCGCCTGACCGCGTGCAGCCCGCGCTGCCCTGATGATCTTATCAGGCGTGATGGGAAGGTCGTTAAACCAGATACCTGTGGCGTTGTACAGGGCGTTACGTATCGCTGCCGGCGTGGGGGCATTGGTATTCTCGCCTGCCCCCTTGGCTGAGTAGGCAAAATAAGGATCCTCGCATTCGGGGAGAAATACCTCGACAGGCGGGAAATCGAGCGAAGTCGGCATCCTGTAATCGGATAAATTGCCCGTCAGGAGCTTTCCTGTTCTTGGATCATAGAGGCCTTCCTCTGTTAACGCAAAGCCTACGCCGAACTCGATGCCGCCATATACCTGGGATGTGCACAGCTTTGGATTTATCGGTTTGCCGAAATCCTGGGCAGCCACGCATTTCAGGATGTTCACACGGCCGGTCTCGGTATCCACCTCAAGCTCCACGGTCTGCGCCCCGAATGTGGCCATCATGGGTTCGGCCGGATTTGGTGCCCTGCTGCCTATGCCAACGATCGTTTCGTCCGGCGCCATGTTCCGGCACGCCTTCCTGAATGAAACCGATCGCGAAGGGTCTGATTGTACATAGATCATCCCGTCCTTTGATCGTAGCCTCCCGGCATCGGTATCCAGCAGGAAGGCTGCGTGCTCAAAAACGCGCTGCCGTGCCTCTGCAGCTGCCTGCAGAACCGCCGGCCCCATCTCAGGCGTACAGCGTGACGCGTGACATGAAGGGGCATAGAGGGTATCCTTGGTGTCGCCGATGAAGACTGTCACGTCACCCGCTCTCACCCCCAACTCCTCGGCAGCTATCATCCCCAGTATGGTCTTTTGTCCGCCCCCTATATCAACAACACCCACGAAGAGATTGACGGTGCCATCCGGGTTGATCACCACTTTAGCTTCGGCCACGTACGGGTAAAGACCGACGCCCTGGAGCACCAGGTAGGAGGCCATGCCCATACCGCGCTTCAGTGGGCCCTTGTTGTCGCTGACCGGCGCTCTTCTCCTCTCCCAGCCGATCGCGTCGACAGCGAGTTTCATGCATTCGTCCAGTATCTTGCTCGAGTAAGGAATCTTTGCAGCAAACGTGGTTGTGCCATCACTAATCATGTGAGCCTCTGCCGTGCCCACAGACTGATAGGTCGCGTAGTTCTTCATTCTGAAGTCAAAAGGATCGATACCAAGCTCCACCGCCATCCGGTCCATGTGCGATTCCAGAGCGAATATGGCCTGCATGTTCATGGGAGAGCGGGTGGGGCCTGTTGTTTGCTTGTTCGTACTGACGCCCGTCTGCTCCAGGTAGACATTCGGGCACGCGTGAAGATTTGCCGTGTGCCAGATGATCTGTCTGCAATAATAATTCTCCTCGGTCGCCGCCGCTCCTATATCCACAATGGCCTTTTGAAAAATAGCTGTGAGCGTGCCGTCCTTCTTCGCTCCCATCTTGAGATACATTGTGGTGTCGTATCTGCGTGAATGATTCACGAATTCTTCGTTTCGGGTGCGTTCCATTCTCACGGGCCTTCCCGTTACCATGGAAAGCTTGGCAGCATAATATACTATCCTGTGCGACCACGCCTTGGAACCAAAACCTCCGCCAAGGTAACGCACAATTATCCTGACATTCTCCGGATCGAGGCCGAGAGACTTCGCGAGTGCCCGTTTGGAATTCCACACGCCCTGTGCGGCATCCCAGACCGTAAGTTCATGACCATCCCAGCTGGCCACGCAGGCGCGCGTCTGAATTGTCCCGTGGTGGGAAACCTGCGTGGTGTAGGTGTCCTCCACGATTACCTCGGCTTCCTCAAAGCCTTTCTCGACATCACCCCGCTGGATCACGAAAGGCTTCCTGTCAAACATCTCCCTTCCAGGATATTCCTCGTCCCCAACGAGCGGAGGAACCGGTTTCTGCAAGGCCTCCTCCGCGGGCGGCATTGGGGTGAGTACCTCGTATTCCACCTCTATCAGTTCAAGGGCTTTTCTTGCAGTAACAACGTCGACCGCCGCCACTGCCGCTACTTCAGTGCCTTCATGGGTGATAGTTTCGGGAAAGGCGATCTCGGGCACCTCGTACCAGCACGTCCTCCAACCCTTCGTGTTTTCCTTGTTCAGGATGGCCATGACCCCTGGTAAAGCCTCTGCCTTGCTTGTATCGATCTTCAGGATCCTCGCGCGCGGATGGGGGCAGTGAAGCGTTTTTCCATAGAGCATGCCAGGCAGTTTGATGTCTCCTGCGTATTTCGCCTCTCCTGTGACCTTCTCAAGAGCATCATATCGGTTGAGCGGTTTGCCCACGACAGTCAATTCTCTGTCTAACGGGGGAGGCACAGTACCTTTGACGAGCAGCTTGCTTTCGCTCATTGCCCGTCCCCTCTCTTTTCTGTCAACCTTCCGGCAACCTCCAGAACGGCTTCGATGACATTCGGAGTAGAACCGCACCGGCAGAGGTTTCCGTCAATAGCAATACGCACATCATGCTCGGTGGGATGGGCATTCTTATCCAGCAGGGCCTTGGCAGAGAGTATCATGCCGGGCGTGCAATACCCGCACTGAAGCGCGTCGTGGTCGATGAACGCCTGCTGGAGCGGATGAAGCTTTCCCTTCACAGGCATTCCCTCTATTGTTAGAACTTCTCTACCGTCCGCCTCTACCGCGAGCGTTGTGCACGAGTAGACAGCCTCGCCATCAAGTATGACCGTGCAGCTTCCGCATTCGCCCCGGTTGCAGCCGACTTTCGTGCCGGTAAGATCGAGTTCTTCCCTGAGAAACTCAGCAAGGGTCATGTAGTGATTGATGTCAGCTTCAACCCTCTTTTCATTAACGGTCATCGTGACATGTTTCCTGTTTTCACGCGAGCCCTCTGCTTGGCCCATATTCATACTCCTCTCGTACCTCCCTACAAGAAGCCTTTACTAATGCCCTGGCAGCCAGAGCGGTATTGATGGGAAGATCATGCAAAGACCTATAGCAAGCACTTGCAGGAACATGAACGGCACAGCAGATTGAATTACATCGGTCATCGTATACTGCGGGGGAGCCACCGCTTTCATCGTGTACAGGGCCACACCAAAAGGCGGTGTAATCAGTCCGACTTCTATATTCAAAACGGAAATTGCACCGAACCAGACAGGGTCGAATCCCAGAGAGATGATGGCGGGCACGAAAATAGGCATGGTCAGCAGAATGATAGCCGCAGAATCCATGAAACACCCCAGGATCAGCAGCACCACCTGCATGATGCCCATGATAATGAGAGGGTGAACAGGCAGAGACAATACGAACTGGGCCATGGCCTGCGTGGCGCCGACATAGGCCAGCACCTGGCTGAAACCGCGTGCTCCTGCGATGATGAGGAAGATCATGCCTGTTACCTTCAGCGAGCCGATGATCGTCTTCTTGAGAACAAGCCAATTCATGCGCTTCTGCGCAATGGCTACAATCAAGGTGGCAATGGCCCCGCTGGCAGCAGCTTCTTCCGGTGTCGCAATGCCCAGCACCATGAACCCTATAACGGAGAAGATGATCGCAGCCACCGGTACTATGTTGTACGCCAAGTTTGAAATCTTCTCCTTCAGGGACACTCTCTGCATCTCACGTACCGGGGCAAGAGCCGGATTCAGCGCGCACCGGATAATGATGTAGGCCGAATAGAGTGCGGCAAGAAGAAGTCCGGGACCGATGATGGCGAGCAAGATCTTGCCCACCGAAATTTCGCCTATGGCCGCGAGCAGCACAGCCAGGCCGCTGGGTGGGATCAGAACCGCCAACCCGCCTCCACCCAGGATGGGGCCAAAGATCATCGACTTGTGATAGCCCTCCTTCTCCATCTGGGGCAAAAGGACCGAGCCAAGAATAGAGACACTCGCGATACTGACGCCGGTGAGCGCAGCAAGGATGACACCTGACCCGATTGCAATGAGGCTTCCTCTCCCCGGCAGGCGCCCCAACCACTGGTCAACGATCTTAACGACATCGCCCCCAAGCCCTGAATGAAACATCAGTTCGCCCATGATGACAAACAAAGGAACGGGCGCAATCGTGAAGGTTGCGAGCGAGCTCCACATGCTCTGGACGATATAGTCCAGGCCCGATGGATACCCGAGCACGAGCACTGCTCCGATGACGTTGATGAACATGAAGCAGATCGCAATAGGCATGCCCGTCATCATGAGCACGATCAGGCTGGAGAATACGATCAGGACCGCAACTTGCCATTCCATGAAATAACCCTTTCGTAATGGGATATGTTTACTTAGTCAGGCCCTTCCACTTGCCGATATAGCTGTAGGTTCTTCGTATGAACTGTATTGCAAGCAGGAAGCTGCCTACGAGAATAGGTGTCAGGAGAATCCATCTCGGGGGCTCCAGAACTGTTGGTATGACAAGCTTGGTACGGTAGAATTCAAGAATGACTCTCAGGGTGAACCATGTGATGATGAGAACTACAATCGTGCTGATTATTGACGTGATGATGTTCAGCAAAGTTTGCGCCCTGGGTTTCAGCTTGTTCAGCACGAGATCCATCTTGACATGACCATCATCCCTCAGTATCCAGGCTGCAACCAGAAATCCCATGCCCACGAGGGTGTACTCGCTCACTTCCTTCACCCATCCCATAGGCCTGTTGAAAAGGTACCGGAGTGTGATATCTGCACCGACAATAAAAGTAAGGCCCAGAAGCAGAATGGCGCTGATCACTACCATTACTAAGTTCAAGTAATCGAAAACCCTGCCGAGTCCTATGAAAAATTTCATCAGTCTTTTCTCCCCCGTTCAACGTCTTTCAGGTCAATTACCGGTGGTCTATTGCGGTTGCTCTCACTTTCTCTATCTCTCTGGCTGTTCAGTCTGTTTGACTGAGCGATCTCCATCCGGCCATGTAGTATCTACCTTCCATCCTCTGAACACAGAGCGCAGTCTTCCGAGTCACGCTCGTCGCGACGCTTTTCTTGCTGTCTTGTCGGTTCTTTCAGCGGCGTATGCCCGTGGCCCGGTACTACTTGCCCCCGGACAACAGCACTTTTAATCTGGGCGTCACATCGGGGAACCGTTTCTGCTGATACGCCCATGTGGATTCGTAGGCCGTATCTACAAGCCATTTGGCTGTGTCGGGTGATAAGTTGTAGACTTCTACTTTTGCCTCTTTGATCTTCTGGAGGGCTTTGACCTTGTCTTCAGTCCATGCCTGTCCACTCGTCTTCTCCGAAAAAATCATGGCGTCTGTAACCGCCTGCTGCAGCTCCTTGGGCAGCTTGTTCCAGACATTCAGATTCATGACGATCATCGGCGAACTCTGCAGGTACCCTGGCAGAGGCATGAACTTAGTTACTGCCTGACAACCCGAACTTACCCAGTTAGAGGCTGTTGAGCTGGACACCCCGTCTACGGTATTGCGCTCCATGGCCGTATAGTAGTCGGTCAGCTGCAGGTTGACTGCCGCAGCGCCCCATCCTTCAGTGAGGGCTCGGGCCGCTGTTGCCGTACCTATTCTCAGCTTTTTGAAGTCTTCAGGCTTCTCGACCTTCTTGTTCAGAAACAGGTTAAAGAACTGCAGGTCATTGGCCGGGGAATGCCTCCCCATGTAGTGGAGCGCTCCCTTGTTGCAAAGCTGATCCATGTAAGCGTACGTGCCGTTCTTTCTTTCTTCGTCTACCGAGATCCTGCTCAGGATCGTTGCCCCGACTCCCGGCGCCACGGACTCAACGACTCCGGCGAGTATGATCGAGAAATCGACTATACCGCTCTGCGTTGCCTTTGGCAGATCCATGAGCGCGATAGTTTCCGGACCGCCGCGGAACTTGAACGCAAGCCTGCCCTTGGACAACTCGACTGCCTTGGCCACAAATCCTTTGTTAAAGGCTATCATCTCAGGATGAGAGCCCGGCAGAAAAGAAGACCAGTTGAGCGTGACCGTTTCCGTTTTCGGGGGGGCCTGTTGGGCAGTTGCTGTCCCCGCGAGCGTCACGGCGACAATCAGAACCAAACATGCGAGCATAACGGGTGTACGCTTCCTGTCCTTAGATGCTTTTGCATTGTCCATGCTTCTCTCCTCCTAGTTCTTCATTACCGTTTGTGGGGAACCGGCACTCGGTTGGCATTATGACACCACATGATAACGTCGGAATAAGAATGTGTCAACGCATTTTTGGTCCTGGAGACACCCTCTACAGGCGGCCTTCCTGAATTGGATTTTCCAGGAAGGGCATGTTCGATTGACAACTGGAAATTGCGTCATATATTTCCGTAAAGGCCTGCATCAAACGGCGAAGATCATCAGGCAAATATTGAACCCGGGGGTGTGCGATGCTCAGACCAACAAAGATTCTTGTTCCTACTGATTTCTCCGAATACTCGGACAAAGCTTTGAAGCAGGCTCTTGATATCGCTACACAGTACAAAGCCAAAGTCTTCGTACTCCATGTTATTCATGAACAGATCACACAATGCGTGTACGATTATTGCCTTCCGACGGCTGAAGTGCAACGCGCCGAAGAACAGCTGATGGCCTCTGCGAAGCAGAATCTGCAGAAGCAGTTGGAAAAGTTTCCTGCCGCCAAAGAAGTCGAAGTGACCGCCGATGTCAGAAAAGGCCATCCTTCGGAAGAGATACTGAAAGAAGAAGAAGAGAAGGGAATCGATCTCATCGTGATAGCTTCACTCGGGCAGACCGGTTTGCGGAAATACCTTATCGGAAGTATTGCAAGGAACGTCCTGAAGGGCGCGAAGTGCCCTGTGCT
>DATKNH010000095.1 GCA_035541455.1 Syntrophorhabdales bacterium | reverse complement strand
GTGGTTGCTATCGTGCGATTCTGCAACACGCCTATGTCAAGGCTCGTACCACCCATGTCATACGTAACAACGTTATCGAAACCGCAAAGTTCCGCAAGAAAACGGCCACACAGCGCTCCGGTCGCGAGCCCCGAGCCGATCACGGTTCCCGGGTTCTCCAATGCCAGATCGGCTGTGGTCACATCGCCAAGACCCGTGCTGAGCAGCAGGGCCCCCTTGAACTTGGCCTCTTTCAACTGTTCTTTCAGGTTCTGCACGAACCGGCTGAGCAGCGGTTTGACGTACGCTGCGTAGGTTGCCGTACTCGCGCGGTCGTATTCGATCCAGCGCCTTAAGATACGCGAGGAGACGACTACGTTCGGGTAATCTGCCTTTATGATTTCGGCTGCCTGTTCCTCGTGGATCGGGTTTACGTACGAGTGCAGGAAGCATACGACTGGCACTTCCACACCCTGGGCCTTTGCCTGCTTTACTGCTTTACGCACGTCGCTTTCCTTGAGCGGTTTCACAACTGTCCCGTCATATTGAACGCGCTCATCAACCCCGAAGCGCAAGTATCTGGGGATCAGGACTTTCGGCATCGGCACTTTCAAGTTATAAATATCCGTCTTGGGTATGGTGCGCCCGAGCTCGAACACATCTCTGAACCCCTTGGTGTGGATGAGGCAGCACTTGGCGCCTTTGCCTTCCAGGATGCAATTGGTGGGAAGCGTTGTGCCTATTGTTACCGATGACGTGCTGCGGAGCAGCTCCTCCAGCGTCATCGCGCGCTCCTCTGCAAGGCGTGTGATACAGTTAAGTATACTCCTTGCCGGATCCGCAGGCTGGGTCTCAGCCTTGGCCACACTTATGTTCTGCTTGTCGTCGATCAGAACGCCATCCGTGAACGTTCCACCTGTGTCGATCATTATTTCAAACATGGTACCCTCCTTTGCGTGTTCAGAGCGGCCTTCTCCTTAACAGTTGCTCCATACAACTATATAGTTGTCTTATACAACTGTTGTTTAAAGCTTGTCAAGCATTTTTGTAGGCAAACGCGTGGAAGCTGAAGGACGACCTCTTGACTCCCCGAAGCAGATATGGTTGTATGTTACAACCAAATGGCACGTCCACCAAAATATACGCTCCACGAATCGTTGGGGTACCTTGCCTACGAAGCAGCGGGCGCTATACGAAAGCAAATAGGGCGGGAGCTTGCGCGGAAGAAGTATCCTATAAAGGCAGAGCAGTTCGCTGCCCTCGTATATATCTGGGACGAAGATGGTCAACCGCAGCGCGCTCTTGCTGAGAAGCTTTACAGAGATAAGACTACCGTGGCACGTCTCGTGTCCGGCATTGAATCACTGGGGCTCATTGAACGCAGGGCTGGAACCGAGGATGCCCGCGAGAAACGGGTGTTTCTGACCGCTTCCGGCAAGAAGCTCATGACCGAGGTAACGCAACTTGTTCAGGATATTTTAGAGCGCGTGCAAAAAGGGATAGATCGACGGGAGATAGAAATCTGCAAGGATGTCCTGAGGCACGTGCGCAAGAACCTGCCGTGATACCGTCCAGGTCCTGACTCTGAATCAGATCTGGCGATCCCAGAACAGGGACGGGAGTAGATCCACGAGTTCTTGTCCGCACTTTGATTAGCTCGCCGGAAGGAAACGGTGAGGCTGAAGAAGAACAGAAATTAAAATGCCGAAGGCGGGACTTGAACCCGCACGGGTCTCCCCGCCACCCCCTCAAGATGGTGTGTCTACCACTTCCACCACTTCGGCATATACTATCAGTGGGGGCTCGCGTCGCCCTCCCTCTCGGTCGCCGTGCTCTCACCCGATAGATTCCTGAATGAACCTATTTCCCTGGTGCGGGCGCTTGCGCAGGAGGAGCAGTTGGAGCCTTGGCCGGCAGCCTCTCCTCAGTCTGGCTTGCCGGGGCTCTCACCACGTACTCCCTGTGACTGTAAAAATAGGCGAGCAGCAGGCTTGTCAGCATGAAGATAACCACAGCGGCGGTCGTAATCTTGGTCATAAAGCCTGTCGTGCCTGAGCTTCCGAAGAGTGTCTGGCTTGCCCCGGAACCGAACGCCGCCCCGATTTCCGACCCCCTGCCGGTCTGCAGGAGCACCACAAAAATCAAGGCTATTGAAACGAGAAAGTGTATTATTGCAATGACAGTCAGCATTTTTCTTTATCCCTGTGTCGCAGCAGCGGCCTTTATTATACCCAGAAAGTTGTCTGACTTCAAGGAGGCGCCGCCCACCAGCGCTCCGTCTATGTCTTCCATCCCGATCAGGTCGCCAATGTTATCCTTCGTGACGCTGCCTCCATAGAGAATCGGCAGAGCGTCAGCCTCTTCCCTGTATGTGCTTTTTAATAGAGTGCGGATAAAAGCGTGCACTTCCTCGGCTTCCCCGGGAGTAGCGTTCTTTCCTGTCCCGATTGCCCAGACAGGTTCATACGCGATTACAATGCCTTTCAGGCTCTCAATAGCGTAAAGACCTTTGCGCACTTGCGATCCCACGACGAATTCTGTGACGCCCTTTTCCCGCTCCTCTTCTGTCTCTCCGACACAGAGAATCGGTGTGAGTCCAACGCCCAATGCCTTCCTCACCTTGGCATTGACCCCTTCGTCAGTTTCGTGGAAATACTTCCTGCGCTCCGAATGGCCGATGATCACGTACTCGCATCCAACGTCCAGGAGCATTCCGGGAGCAACTTCACCGGTATACGCACCCTTCTCTTCGTAAAAGACGTTCTGAGCAGCCAGTTTTACATGGGATCCCCTGACCACGTCGGCAACAGCCGCAAGCGCAGTGAAGACCGGAGCAACTACAACGGTGCCGCCCTTAAGTCCGGCGCTCCCCTCTTTGACGCTTGAGGCGAGAGCCACCGCTTCTTTGACCGTATTATGCATCTTCCAATTGCCCGCTACCATCCACGGCCTCAAGCTCCACCTCCGCGCCTTTCAAGCGCTTCTATCGCCGGCATCGGCTTGCCTTCGAGCAATTCAAGGAATGCTCCACCGCCTGTCGATATATACGATATTCTGTTGGCCACTCCAGCCTGGTGCACGGCGGTATCCGTATCACCGCCTCCAACGATCGTAAGTGCATCGGTGGCCGCCACGGAAGCCGCCAGAGCGAATGTCCCCGTGCGGAAGGGGGCTACTTCAAACATACCCATCGGGCCGTTCCAGACTATCGTTTTTGCATCTTGCAAAGCTTCCGAGAAGAGAGTTGAAGTCGCCGGGCCGATATCGTAGCCTGCAAGCAGAGGAGGGATTTCCTCGACAGGCAACTGCTTGGTCGCTGCATCGGCTGACGGCTGCTCCGCCAGCACACAATCAACGGGAAGGTAGAATTTCACTTTCTTGGCCCTTGCTTTTTCGAGGATCTTCTTGGCGACGTCGAGCATATCTGTTTCGCAAAGGGATTTTCCTACCTCGTAGCCGAGAGCTTTCAGGAAGGTGAAGGCCATACCACCGCCGACAATCAATTTGTCTACCCTATCGATCAGTTTCTCCAGGACGCCGATTTTGTCTGATACCTTCGCGCCGCCGATTATGGCCACCATCGGTCTAACCGGATTATCTGTGGCGCGCTTCAGGTAATCGAGTTCACTTTTGAGCAGCATTCCCACAGCGCACGTGCTGACAAACTCAGTAATACCCGCGTTAGATGCATGACCCCTGTGCGCCGTTGCGAAGGCGTCGTCAACATAGACGTCGCACAATTTCGCGAGTTCGCGGGAAAACTCTTTGTCGTTTTTCTCTTCTCCCGGATAAAACCTGAGATTCTCGAGGAGCAGCACATCTCCTTCCTTCATAGCAGCCACGGCACTTTGCACTTTTTCCCCGATGCAGTCATCCACGAACGTTACACCTTTGAAGAGAAGATCGCTCAATTTTTTTGCAACAGGCCTGAGTGTATATTTTTCGTTTCGTTTTCCTTTTGGCCGTCCGAGGTGCGAGGCGAGGATGGCTTTCCCGCGTTTCTCGGTTATGTAAGCGATAGTCGGCAGATGAGCACGGATCCGCGTATCATCCGTTATATTGCCTTGATCGTCAGTAGGCACGTTGAAGTCAACGCGCACAAACACCCTCTTTCCCTTCAAATCAAGCTCTTCCAGTGTCTTCATGGTTTACCTCACGACGTAGGCAAGGGTCTCGGCCATCCTTGTGGAAAAGCCCCACTCGTTATCGTACCAGGAAAGCACTTTGACCATCTTTCCGGCCATGACATTGGTAGTAGGGAGGTCGACATGCGAAGAGAAAGTGCTGCCGTTGAAATCGCATGATACCAGCTCTTCCTCGACAGCGCAAAGGATGCCCTTCATGGGTCCCTCAGCGTACCTTTTAAATGCACTGTTCACCTCGTCTTTTGTCGTGGCCTTGGACACGTTTACTACGAGATCAACCACAGAGACATTCGGCGTGGGGACTCTTATAGCCAGACCATCAAGCTTTCCTTTCATCTCCGGTATTACCTCGCCGATAGCCCTGGCAGCCCCGGTTGTTGTTGGTATCATCGACATGGCCGCGGCACGCGCCCGCCGCAAATCCCGGTGAGGGTAATCAAGAATGACCTGGTCATTGGTGTAGGAGTGAATGGTTGTCATAAGACCGTGCTCTATACCGAACTCTTTGTGAAGCACCTTGACGATAGGGGCCAGGCAGTTCGTAGTACATGACCCCATGGAGATGATATTGTGCTTTGCCTTATCGTACACCTCTTCATTCACGCCGAGGACAAATGACACGTCGGGATTCTTGGCTGGCGCAGAAACAACAACCTTGGCCGCTCCCGCTTTCAGGTGTTTCTCGCCCCCGACCCGGTCGGTAAAATGGCCCGTACTCTCCAGCGCAACGTCAACCTTCAGGTCTTTCCAGGGAAGCTTTTCCGGGTCCCGCTCGGCAAGTACTGTGACCTCCTTCCCATCGACTACCAGGCTACAATCCTTCCACCGCACATCAGACTCCATGGTGCCGTGTACTGAATCATACTTGAGCAGGTGGGCAAGAGTTTTCGCGTCGGTCAGGTCATTAACCGCCACGATTTCCAGGTCCTTGCTCTTTTGAGCGGCCCTGTACACAAGCCGGCCTATCCTGCCGAATCCGTTTATGGCAACTCTGATAGCCATGGGAACCTCCTTTTATATAATTTGTAAGGATCTTTTATATGCTGGAGCGGACTGTTCATTAATAAAGTAACGCTCAAACCCCATCCTGTCAAACGATTTCTTTGCGAGAAAGGGCAGTGAGACCTAGCAAGAGGTATTGAAATCCGGACAACAACGTCAGGCCTGCCACTGCGTAGAAAAAGTACAGCTGGAATTCTCTCGTAACCGACCAGAGCAAATATAATACTGTGACCATCTGAAGCACGGTTGTCGCTTTGCCGAGCAAACTGGGGGAAGGTACAACCCGAGAGGAAAAGAGATGCAGGAAGAGAAAACCACCTGCAACGACAAGGTCGCGCGACAGCACGATGGCAACAACCCAGTAAGGGACGATCTCCTGAAACCCGAGCACCAGGTACGAAGAGACAAGCATCACCTTATCCGCTATAGGATCGAGCCATGCGCCCAGGTCTGTCTTCTTGTGGAGTATCCTCGCAAGAAACCCGTCGAGGAGATCGCTCACCGCCTGGGCAACAAAGAGTACGAGCGCTTCCGTATAGCGCTGGTAGGTTACGGAAACAATAAAGAAGGCCGTCAGGCAGAGACGCAGGATGGAGAGTACATTCGGAAGATTCATTCTCTGTACAGGTTCCTGAATGTGGTGTACTTGTCCAGAAAAGCCACCTCGATATCTCCGGTAGGCCCGTTTCTTTGCTTGCCGATGATAATCTCCGCCACACCTTTCAGCGGGTTGTCAGGGCTCTTGTTGTATACTTCGTCCCTGTATATAAAAATTATGAGATCTGCGTCCTGCTCGATGGCGCCCGATTCCCGCAGATCTGCAAGCCTCGGCTTCTTGTCTTCTCTCTGTTCGACCATACGGTTGAGCTGCGAAATGGCAATGACGGGTATATTCAGCTCCTTTGCCAGCGCTTTCAGGAATCTCGAAATTTCCGATATTTCCTGCTCGCGCCGATCGCCGCCGGTATTGCTCCTGCCCCGCATCAGTTGCAGATAGTCTATGACGAGAAGGCTCAGATCGTGTTCCTTTTTTAACCGTCTTGCCCGCGCGCGTAACTCCAGGATGCTGAGGCCTGGCGAATCATCGATAAATATGGGAGCCTTATAGAGCGTATCCGCGGCCTGCGCGAGCTTGGGCCACTCGCCGCCGGAAAGGGCCCCGGTCCGGAGCTTCGAAAACTCTACTTCTGACTCAGAGCTCAGGAGTCTCATTACGAGCTGCTCTTTTGACATCTCCATTGAAAATACACCCACTGGAGCGGCACCGCCGTCAGCGAGTGCAACGTTCTGCGCAATGTTGAGACAGAAGGCTGTCTTGCCCATACTGGGCCTTCCCGCAACAATGATCAGGTCTGACGGCTGAAGTCCACTGGTCATCTTATCAAGTTCAACAAAACCGGTAGCCAACCCGGTGACCGTCTGCTTCTTCTGAAAGAGCCTTTCGATGGTCTTGACGTTCTCCATCACAAGGTCTTTGACAGGATAGAAAGAAGGCTTGAATTTCTTTTCTGAAATCTGAAAAATCATTTTTTCGGCATCGTCAACATACCCGTCAATATTGGTCTCTACCTCATAGCCTCTCTCAATGATCTCCGTGGAGACCTTCATGAGGCTTCTGAGCAGGGCCTTTTCCCGGACCATCTTGGCATACTGGGTTATATTGGCTGATGTCGGCATCAGGTCGACGAGGGTGTTGAGATAGGTGACGCCGCCGATTTTCTCGAGAATACCCTTGTCTTTTGCAGCACTACTCATGGTTACAATATCTATAGGCTCGCTTCTCTCGTAAAGATCAAGCATCAATTCAAAAATCTTCGCGTGATCATCTCTGTAGAAGTCATCAGATGCTACAACATCAACGACTTTGTTCATGGATTCCGGATCGACGAGGACTCCGGCAAGGAGCGACTGCTCGGCTTCGAGGTTTTGAGGAGGCACTCGCCCCCTCTTTTCCCCACTGTTTCTCGAAACTCTTGCCATCTATTCCTGGGGCTCGCGTCGCCCCCTCCCGCGGCAAAGCCGCCGGAGCCTCCCCTCCACCCTCCAGTCGCCTCGTGCCTGCGGGTACCCGGTCGCCGTGCTCGCTGAATAGATTCTCGCGGGCAATCCGACCCCGCAGAGGGGCACACTTTGAAGCGCAGATGAATGAATGCATTGTTTGCGCGAACGTGTATTGTTAGCCTCGTAGACTTGCACGTGGGAATCTATTCCTGTTCCACTTCAACCTTAACTTGCGCGCTTATGCCTTTGTCGAGATGGACGTCAATCGTATACGCGCCCGTCATCTTGATGGGTTCATCCAGCCTGACACTCTTCCTGTCGATCTCGATCCCCAGTGCCTGCTTTATCGCTTCGGCTAACTCTTTGACGGTAACAGATCCAAAGAGCTTACCATCGTGACCCGCTTTGTGCTTGATGGTGATCGAAGCTTCGTCCAGCCTCTGCTTGGTCGCCTCAGCTGTCTTCAACTCCCGGTCCTTGCGATCTATCAGTTTCTTCGCATGTTCCTGCAGATTCTTGAGATTACCTTTCGTCGCAGGTATCGCGAGGTGCCGAGGAATGAGGAAATTCCTCCCGAACCCTTCCTTCACTTCGTGTGTTTCACCTTTCTTCCCCACATTATCGATATTTTCGAGCAGTATGACCTTCATCACTTACACTCCTTCCCTAGTGAAACACAGTGGTGTAGGGCAAGAGAGCCGCCTGACGCGCCTTCTTTATCTCTTCCCTTAGCTTTCTCTGATGATTCGCACACGTTCCCGTCATCCGGCGGGGCATGATCTTTCCGCGCTCGGTAATGAAATGCTTAAGAAGCTTCGGATCCTTATAATCAATACGTATATTTTCGTCCTGACAGAACCGGCAAACTCTTCTTCTGACGTAAATTCTTTTTTTTCCACCTTCCGGCCTTGGCATCTACTCCTCCATCGCTAATATTTTACTTGCTCTCACCTTTAGGAGATTCCTGGATTGACTCTTTATCGCTGCAAGAGCGCCAGCCACAAGAACTCGTTTTCCGGTCCTGGTTGTGGCTTCAGAAAATGTTGGCTCTCCTGCAAAGACCACATCAATGCTGAAGCCCCCTTCCTCCACCCATATAGGAAAGGTGACAATCTTTTGCCCTTTTGGCGTGTACGATACCTGCGGGCTTGCGCCCACGCTCCCGGAGACAAAAATCTTGTTCACTAACTCTCACCTTCGGTGTCGCTAAAGAGCACTTGATCCGGCGGCTTCTCAAGCCCCTGCGATTTTTCATCGGCAACAACGAACATGTGTCTCAGAATGAGGTCCATGGTCCGGTAGAATTTCTCTAGGCCGACAACCGCACCCTGTTCCATATTAACAAGGTAGAAAAAGTAATGTCCTTTGTCTTTGCCTTTTATAGGGTAGGCGAGTTTCCTCACACCCCAATCATCGACCTTCACAATCTCAGCGCCGAATCGCTCTAGAGAGCCCTGTACCCTCTTCAGGACCTCTTCCTGCTCCTCAGGGGAACAGTCAGGGGCCACGATTACGATATTCTCATACAATCTCACGCTCAATCTCCTTTCGCGTAATCTGCTATAGCACTTTTGAGTACTTTAATTCTGACTTTTTCCGCCACTTCGATCGTCACTGCGTCGTCCGTGACGCCTGTTATTGTACCATACATGCCACCCGAAGTGACAACCTTATCGCCCTTTTTCAGGTTCTCGATAAACTGCTTGTGTGTCCTCGCCCTCTTCTGCTGAGGCCGTATCAGCAAAAAGTAAAACACGGCAAAGAGCAGGATCAGGGGCAGAAATGCCATGATCTGGCTGCTCTGTCCGCCGCCCGGTTGCATACCCATCGCATACGCCATGTTCATTGTTTAATCACCTCCTTTCCATCGCGACATGAAATCTTCATAGAACTGCTGGAACGTTCCGTCCGCTATCGACCGCCTTATATTCTGAAGAAACGTCATGTAAAAAAACAGATTATGGAGCGTATTGAGATAATAACTTGTCAGCTCATGCGACACAAATAAATGGCGCAAATAGGCCTTCGAGTAAGTTCGACAGGTATAGCAGGCACATCCGGCATCGATCGGCTGTTCATCATGCGCGTACCGGGCGTGTTTGATGTTAATCCTTCCCGTTGCCGTAAAGAGACTGCCGTTTCGCGCGTGACGTGTAGGGATGACACAGTCAAACATATCAATGCCGCGTTTCACGCCCTCAAGAATGTCCTCCGGAAAGCCAACTCCCATGAGGTACCGCGGCTTTTCTTTGGGCAGGTACTCGAGAACGACATCCGCCATCTGCCACATGAGACTCTTTGGCTCACCAACGCTGAAGCCGCCCATAGCATAGCCATCAAACCCGATCGCCATAAGATCAGTTGCTGAACGCCTCCTCAGCGCCTCGTAACTGCCTCCCTGGACAATCCCGAAAAGAAGAGAGTCGCTCTTTTTCTTTGCATCTTTGCCGCGTTCAGCCCACTTTGTGGTGAGATCGACCGAAGCCTCCGTGTATTCGTACGACGATGGATAGGGTACGCACTCATCGAAGCTCATACAGATGTCAGCACCTATGTTCTCCTGCACCTCGATTACTCTTTCCGGAGTCAGAAAATGTTTCGACCCGTCCACGTGCGATTGAAACGTCACTCCGTCCTGCTTTATCTCCCTCAACACTCCAAGGCTGAAAATCTGATACCCTCCACTGTCGGTAAGCACTCCGCGGTTCCAGCCGGCAAACTTATGAATACCCCCCATCTCCTTTATCAGCAGGTCGCCCGGCCTGAGATACAAGTGGTAGGCATTCGCCAGAATCATCTGCGCGCCCATCTCCCGCAGATCCCTGTGAATAGAGGCTTTAACCGTCCCCTGGGTACCGACCGGCATGAACACGGGGGTATCGATTACACCGTGAGCTGTCGCAAGCGCCCCAAGGCGGGCGCTCCCATCTTCTTTCAATACCTGCATGCTCATAGGATAAGCATGGCATCGCCGTAGCTGTAAAACCGGTACGAGAGCGCCAGTGCCTCCCTATAAGCTTTAAGAATATTTTCTTTGCCCGCAAATGCGGAAACGAGCAAGAGTGGTGTCGATCTGGGCACATGGAAGTTGGTAATAAGAGCGTCGACCGCAGCAAAGCAATAGTCTGGATAGATGAAGAGGTCCGTATAGCCCTGGAGCTTGCCGTTGTCAGAGCCACTTTCGTGGCCGTTGTTCGATCTGTTGCAGTCACCATTGCCCGCAACATCATGCATCCCAGCCGTACCATTGCAATTCTGTTCCAGCGTTTCAAGCGTCCTCACCGCACTCGTGCCAACCGCAAACACCCTCCCGCCTCTCCTCCTGCCGTCACGTATAAGCTCAGCTATTTCTCTCTTTACAGAGAAGTATTCACGGTGCATGCTATGCTCTTCAATATGCTCTTTCTTTACAAGGAAAAAGGTGCCCACGCCTATGTGGAGAGTAACCTTCGCGATGGTCACGCCCATGGCACTGATGACGTTAAGAAGTTCCGGCGTAAAATGAAGACCTGCAGTGGGAGCGGCGATCGAACCCAGACTCTCGGCGTACACTGTCTGGTATCGCTCGGCATCGAGCGCCTCTGCACCTTCCTCGCCTCGCTTGATGTAGTGGGGAAGCGGTGCAGTTCCATATCTCCCTATGACTTCATCAGCCGTCACGCCAACAAAATGAATCTGCCAGAAATCATCCCGACACGAAACCTGTGCCAGAGCGCTGCCTATCTGCACGTCAACCTTGTCCGCTGTTTTCTTAATCCCTTCAACGAGACAGGACCACGTGCATGCGTCAATTCTCTCGACCAGCAGTATGTGTACCAATCCACCGGTCTGCTTTCGGGCCTTAAGACGGGCAGGAATCACTCTGGTGTCATTCAGTACGAGTACATCGCCCTGCCGCAGATAGCGGTGTATGTCCCTGAAAAAGGAGTGTTCAATCGTACCATCGCACCTATTGAGCACGAGCAGACGAGATCCGGAGCGCTCCTTCTTGGGCACCTGCGCGATCAGTTGCTTGGGTAACTCGTAGTCAAACTCGTCGGTCCTCATTCCGATATGCCTCAACGTGTGCTCTTGGGGCTGGTCCGCGTGCCTGCAAACTGATTATTTCTAAATGTGCCGGTTGTACGGTCCCGAAGGCGAAGCTAATTTTATAGCAGATTGCGACCAGATAAGCAATCATTTTGGACATTTACATGGGCCAGCACGTCGCTTCTCCTACATCAGGCGATCCACAGCGGGTGTTTCCCTGTCTGTTTATTTGCTTCCCCGGCTTGTCTCTTCTTCGCGCTGAACAAACCAGAGGATTGTACCACTATTGACTTACCTCGCCGATTCTTTTATTATTACGTTGAGGCGGGCATAGCTCAGCTGGTAGAGTACAAGCTTCCCAAGCTTGGTGCCGCGGGTTCGATCCCCGTTGCCCGCTCCAGAACAGCGCAAACCGCAAACAACTGACTACCTTTGACGACCGAACAAACCGGAATAACGCAATCGCAGACTAGCTCTTCCGGCCGCGTTCCAGTTCCTTCAATCTTAATTCAAGTAGGGCGTACCTCTGGACAAGCTCCTTGTTCGTCTCTTTTATTCTTGAGATAACAATGGAGTAGTGCATAAGCACTGAAATCAAAAAAATAAAAATGATGACAACGACGGCGGAGACATAAAAGAGACCTGTAAGGGTACTTAGTAAACCGACAAGCCCGGGCCACAGAGAAAGCAGCGCTATGGCGAGCGACATGGAAAGCCACAGAATAGCATACTCCTCCCGCAGGTGGCGTTTCCGGATGAACTCGATAGTGAAAAGAAAAAAAATGATGGCAAGAATTCCGATCAGCAACTGGTTTTGCGCCATAGGATGCCCCTAGAAGACCCTGAATAAATCAATCGTCATGGCAAGCAGCACTTTTACCATGTAATAGGCGGCGCGGAAAGGAGTGATCGATGAGATGCCGTGCTGCCGGTCTTTCATCGTGATCGGCACTTCCACCACTCTGAATTTCTTTTTGTGAGCAAAGAGCAGTGACTCAGGCTCAGGGTAGTCCTGAGGATACTCTTTCGCGAAGAAGCTCATTGCGCGCCTGTTGATTGCCCTGAACCCGCTCGTCGTGTCTTTCACCCGCATGCCGCAGGTGATTCTCAGAAAGATTGAGATGATCTTGATGCCGAGCGCTCTCATGAACGCCACCCGGTACTCTGTTCGCCCGACAAAGCGAGAACCGATTACCATGTCGCAGTCATTCACAAAAAGCGGCTCCACTACCTTCACAATTTCTGCCGGCGGATGCTGGCCGTCTCCGTCCACCTGGATGCAGGCATCATAGCCGTGCATCAGGGCGTACTTGAAACCTGTCTGCACTGCACCCCCGATGCCCAGATTGTAAGGCAGTTCTATAACTGTAGCACCAGCCGCCTCAGCGCTCTGCGCTGTGCGGTCCATGGAACTGTCGTTGATAACCACGGCGTCAAAATCCTGACCCAGGGCTT
The DNA here is from genome assembly GCA_035541455.1 of Syntrophorhabdales bacterium. NCBI lineage: Bacteria > Pseudomonadati > Thermodesulfobacteriota > Syntrophorhabdia > Syntrophorhabdales > Syntrophorhabdales bacterium. The sequence continues at coordinate 14,220 of DATKNH010000095.1, read as the reverse complement.
TAACACCCCTGACTACCTCACCGACCGTTTGTTCTTCATTGTACGCGGGGATAATAACGGCAATACGTTTGTTCATTGTGAGGAATGCTGGGGGACTAGGATTCGAACCTAGATATCAAGATCCAGAGTCTTGGGTCCTGCCGTTAGACGATCCCCCAAAAATGGATCTACGCCTCTGTTCCCTCAGGCTCTGCTTGCTTGACCTTTCTACCTCGTGGTTTTTTGTCGCCCGCCTCTGTTCCTGCTTCTTTGTCTTTAGTCTTCTTCGCCTTCTTTTCCTTCTTCGGCTTTTCCTCTTTGGCTTTTGTCTCTTTCTGCTTTGCTTCTTTCGTCTTTCTTTCGGCCTTGGGCCCTTTCCCCTTCGCCTTTTTTCCCTCGTCCTTCTTCTCTTTCTCTTCTTCTTTCCTCAGCGTCAGCTCTATAATCGCCATTGGAGCGGCATCGCCTTTTCTTCTGCCTATCTTGACGACTCTGGTGTATCCGCCGTTAATGTCCGTGTAGCGCTGACCAATCTCCACAAAGAGCTTCTTGACCATCTCCTTGTTGCGGAGGAATGCGAAGGCAAGCCGCATCGCGTGATTGTTGTTCTTCTTAGCGAGCGTAATGAGTCGTTCCGCCACTCGTCGCAACTCCATGGCCTTCGGCTGGGTTGTCCTGATACGTTCGTGTTGGAACAGCGCGTTAGCAAGGTTCATGAACAGCGCCCTCCGGTGGCTCGCTGTCATGTTCAATTTCGTTCCTGATTTCAGATGCCTCATGGATACACCACCCTCTAAACCTGATCTTTCCTCTTCACAACCATTTTATCGAGTGTTTCCCGAGAGGGAAAACTCTCAACCTTCGTCCCCAGTCGTAAGCCCATACAGGAGAGTATCTCCTTGATCTCGTTCAATGACTTGCGCCCGAAATTCTTAGTCATGAGGATCTCCTGCTCAGTCTTCTGCACGAGTTCCCCAATGTATTTTATATCGGCGTTCTTGAGACAGTTGGCAGACCGAACTGACAGTTCCAGCTCATCGACGCTCTTATAGAGGTTGTCGCTGAATTCCTGTTGATCAGCAACCCTGCCACCCCGTTCTTCGAAATCTTCATCTTCCTCGAAGTTTATGAAAATGCGCATCTGATCCCGGACAATTTTTGCAGCGAACGCAAGCGCGTCGAGTGCGGGGACGCTACCATTCGTTGCAATTTCCATGGTCAGCTTGTCGTAGTCGGTCCTGTGACCTACTCGCGCCGGGGTTACGTTGTAGCTCACCTTTTTGATAGGTGAATAGATCGCGTCGATGGGTATTGTGCCGATGGGATCGTCCTCTTCAAGATTTCTCTCTGAGGGCACATATCCCCGTCCGACCTTTGCCTTCATTTCCATATAGAGCTTGGCCTCTTCGCCCAGCGTCGCTATAGGAAGGTCAGGGTTGACGATCTCGACACCAGCCTCATGGATAATATCGCCCGCCGTCACTACCCCCTCACCCTTCTTTTCGATCCTCAGCATCCTGGGTTTGTCATCGTTCATGCGCAGGACTACTTTCTTCAGGTTGAGAATGATCTCTGTCACATCCTCTTTGACGCCTCTGATCGTCGAGAATTCGTGGTCAACGCCTTCAATCTTTACCGTTGTAATAGCCGCTCCCATGATAGAGGATAAAAGGACCCGCCGCAGCGAGTTGCCGATAGTGATTCCGTATCCGCGCTCAAAAGGTTCAGCGGAAAAACTCACATGGTCCGTAGTACAGCTTTCTCTTTCTATATCGAGTTTTGTTGGTTTGATCAGTTCCTGCCAATTCTGTTCGAACATATAATCTCCTCCTTAACGGGGAAAGGAACTATCGCGAGTAGTACTCGACTATGAGCTGCTCCTTTATCGGCAACGTAATGTCTTCGCGGTTCGGGAGCAGTTTCACCTTACCCTTCGCGCCCTCCTTGTCCAGCTCCAGCCAGGAGGGAATTCCTCTTCGAACAACTGATTCAAGCGCGTTTTTTACTGGCGGGAGATCCTTGTCGGCCACTTCTATTTCGTCACCCTCTTTCACCAGAAACGAAGGGACATTGACTTTCTTGCCATTCACTTTGATGTGTCGGTGCGAGACAAGCTGACGGCCTTCCGCCCTTGAACCGGCAAAACCAAAGCGATAGACCATGTTGTCAAGGCGTCGCTCCAGAAGCACCAAGAGGTTCGTACCTGTGATCCCGCCCATCCGCTCTGCCATCTCGAAAAACCTCTTGAACTGGGTTTCCGTAAGGCCATACATCTTTCTCACACGCTGTTTCTCCCGAAGCCGGACGCCGTACTCCGTCACCTTCGTTCTTGTTTCTACGTGCACACCCGGCGGGTAGTTCCTTTTTTCAATCTCACATTTTTCCGTGTAGCAACGCTCTGACTTCAGGAATAGCTTCATGCCTTCCCTTCTACACAGCTTACATGATGGTCCAGTATATCGTGCCAAGATTTCCTCCCTAAACTCTTCTTCTCTTCGGGGGCCTGCACCCGTTGTGGGGTATCGGCGTCACATCCCTGATCAGGTGAATTTTAAGACCAGCGCTCTGGATAGCCCGAAGCGCCGCCTCACGTCCTGCACCAGGGCCTTTTATATACACGTCAACCGTTCTCATGCCGTTTTCGATAGCCTTCTTTGCAGCGTTCTCTGCGGCAAGCTGAGCAGCAAAAGGCGTACTCTTACGAGATCCCTTGAAACCGGCCACACCTCCGCTGGACCAGGCAACCACGTTGCCCTGCGGATCGGAGATACTGATAATCGTGTTGTTGAAACTTGATTGGATGTGGACCGCACCTATGGGAATGTTCTTCTTGATCTTCTTCTTACCGCTCCGTTTGACCTTTGCCATTCTGCCCCCTTAATTCTTCCTCTTCATGTTCCTAGCTTCGATTACTCGCACTCATTTTTTGCGTTTCATGGAGGTCTTTCTAGGACCCTTCCTCGTCCTGGAGTTTGTGCGTGTTCTCTGGCCGCGCACCGGCAGACTCCTTCTATGTCTCAGGCCCCTGTAACACCCAATGTCCATGAGCCGCTTTATGTTCATGGTCATTTCTTTTCGGAGGTCGCCTTCAACCTTAAGGTTCCGCTCGATGATCTCCCTTATCTTTGCTACTTCCTCATCGCTAAGGGCATTTGTCCGCTTGTTGACATCTATGCCCGCCTCAGCGAGTATCTTTTTCGAGAGCGGCCGACCTATACCATAGACATAAGTCAGTGCCACCTCAATCCTCTTGTCCCTTGGAATATCAACACCAGCAATACGCGCCAACGTGTCCCTCCTTAGCCCTGTCTCTGCTTATGCTTGGGGTTCTCACAAATCACCCTGACTACCCCTTTTCTCTTGACGATCTTGCATTTTTCACATCTTTTCTGCACAGAAGGTTTGACCTTCATCAGTAAGCCTCCTACTTTGACCTGTATATGATCCTGCCTCTTGTCAGGTCATACGGTGAAAGCTCCACTACTACCTTGTCCCCCGGCAGGATTTTGATGTAATGAAGTCTCATTTTGCCAGACACGTGGGCGAGGACTTTGTGTCCGTTTGGCAGCTCCACCCGAAACATAGCGTTAGGCAGCGGCTCTACGACCGTCCCCTCAACCTCTATCCCTTCTCCTTTGGGCATATATCCTCACAGGGCGCGCGAAACCCTATAGCTGCTTCACAAAGCGCTCAGAATCTCTGCACCCTTACCAGTAATCGCAACCGTGTGTTCGAAATGCGCCGAAAGCTTTCCATCCCGCGTTGCAGCAGTCCAGCCATTCTCGCGTATCATTATGTCGCTTCCGCCTTCATTGATCATCGGTTCTATGGCCAGCACCATGCCTTCTTTCAACCGCACGCCGGTACCCTGCGAACCAAAATTGGGCACCTGCGGCTCTTCATGAAGGCTTCTCCCAATGCCGTGACCCACAAATTCCCGCACCACGGAAAAGCCGTTTGCCTCAACAAAGGACTGCACGGCGTACGAAATGTCATGCAGCCGCTTGCCGACGTGCGCCTGATCAATCGCTTTATAGAGGGCCTTTCTCGTGACCTCCAACAGGCGGCGTGCATTCTCCTGAATCTCGCCCACCGGGTAGGTGATGGCGACGTCGCCGTAAAACCCCTCGTATTTCACACCCATATCAAGGCTGACTATGTCGCCCGTCCTGAGCACCCTCTCTGACGGCATGCCATGTACCACTTCGTCGTTGACCGACACGCACAGGCAATACGGGTATCCGTTGTACCCTTTGAAGGCCGCCTCTATGCCATCTATTCTTCCGACCTTATCCTCGGAAATGGCTTCAAGCTCGGCCGTAGTAACACCGTCTCTAACATGTTCCTTGAGCTCAAAGAGAATCTCCAGAGCATGCCTGCTCGCGGTCCGTATTTTCTCGATCTCCTCCGAAGTCTTCAGGATTATCATGCACTCTGACTATCTTCTCCCACTGATCTATCTTCTGCCTTTCATTTTGGAACTCTTCTTGACCAGTCCATCGTAGTGTCTCAGAATGAGATGTGATTCTATCTGCTGAATCGTGTCAAGGCCGACACCGACGACGATGAGAAGCGCTGTCCCGCCGAAATAAAAGGGAGCATTAAACTTCTGGACAAGTATGGTGGGGAGCACGCAGACAAAGGAAATGTAGATGGCGCCAACAAGAGTAATTCTGGACAGCACCTTTTCTATATATTCTGAAGTTTTCTTCCCAGGACGGATACCCGGAATGTATCCTCCGTATTTCTTCATATTGTCTGCGACGTTATCAGGATTGAAGACGATCGCCGTATAGAAAAAACAGAAAAATACGATGAATCCCACATAGAGAAGTTCGTGCAGGATGCTTCCGGGCGTCAGCAGTTGAGCGAACGTCTTCATGTAGGGGTGCGGGATAAAGTTGGCGATGGTGGCAGGAAACATTATGATCGACGAGGCAAAAATGGGCGGGATAACGCCCGCCGTATTCAGTTTCAACGGCAGATGTGTTGACTGCCCTCCGTAAATGCGTCGGCCGACCACTTTTTTCGCATATTGAACTGGTATCCTCCTCTGTGATGTCTCCATGAACACGATGAACGTTATGACGACCAGTATCAACGCTATCAGAAGAAGCACCACAAACCAGTTCATTTCACCCGCGCTCACCATGCTGCCGGTGCCAGCGATGGCATTCGGCATTCTGGCAACAATGCCCGAAAAAATGATAAGCGAGATACCGTTCCCTATACCTTTTTCCGTAATCTGTTCGCCCAACCACATGAGGAACGACGTTCCGGCGCAAAGCGTAATCATCGTAAAGATCCGGAAACTCCAACCGGGGTTATAGACCACCATCTCCCCACCGGTGCCCCTCATCTGTTCAAGGCCTACTGCTATGCCGAACCCCTGGATAAGGCTGATAACGACTGTGCCGTACCGGGTATACTGGGTTATCTTTCTTCGGCCGGCTTCGCCTTCTTTAGAGAGTCGCTCCAGCGTCGGCACAACCACAGTCAAAAGCTGCAGTATGATGGATGCGCTAATGTAGGGCATAATGCCCAGCGCAAACACGGAGAGACGCTCCAGACCGCCGCCGGCAAACATATCAAAAAAACCGAGAAGTGTCCCGCGTGCCCGTTCAAAGATCGCAGCCAGCACCTTTCCATCGATGCCAGGCGTAGGGATATGCACACCAATTCTGTACACGGCAAGAAGCACGAGCGTCATGATGATTCTGCGCTTGAGTTCGGGTATTCTTCCGATGTTCTGGAAGCCGCTCATTGCCCTATCACCTCTACCTCACCGCCCCGAGCACGAATCTTCTCGATCGCCTGCTTTGATGCCTTGTGCACCGTAACTTTTATTGGGAAGTCGAGGTCCCCGTCGGCCAGAAGCTTGATCCCGTCCTTCAGTTTCTTGACGAGCCCTCGCTGCGTAAAATCCTCAATGCCGGCCCTGCCCGTATCCTTGAACGGGGCAAGATCGCTCACTTTGACGACTGCGTATTCTTTTCTGAAGGGATTCTTGAAACCTCTCTTGGGCACTCTACGCGTCAGAGGCATCTGCCCGCCCTCGAATCCCTTACCCTTCGTGCCGCCCGACCGGGCAATCTGTCCCTTTGTCCCCTTTGTCGCTGTTCTTCCGTGGCCCGATCCGGGGCCTCTGCCGATCCTTTTTCTCTTTTTTCTGGAACCCTCGTGCGGTCTCAAGTCCTCAAGTCTCATGGCTATCTCACGTCCTCCAACACCTTGACCAGATGTATCACTTTTTTGACCATGCCCCGTATTTCCGGCGTATTCTTCACGACACGCTCTTCATGTAATTTTTTGAACCCGAGGCTGCGAATAGTATCCCGCTGGTCCTGGGTCCGCCCTATGAAACTCTTGACCCACTTGATCTTAAGATGCGCCACTTGGTGCCTCCGCAATTTTTGTTTTACCACGTTGCTTCAGAGCCACATCAGGGCTTTTCAGCATCCCGAGACCATTCATCGTGGCTTTAACCACGTTGTGAGGATTTCGCGAACCGTAGCATTTTGTGAGAATATTTCTGACACCTGCCACCTCGAGCACTGCGCGCACTGCACCGCCTGCAATAACGCCCGTGCCTTCAATGGCCGGTTTTATAAAAACCTTGCTCGATCCGTATATGCCAGCTATTTCATGCGGTACTGTCCCCGCGCTCAATGGGACCTCTATGACACCTTTCTTGGCCCGCTCGACAGCCTTTCGAATTGCGTCGGGCACTTCGTTCGCTTTCCCCAGCCCAAAGCCGACGTGGCCATTGCCGTCACCGACGACCACAATCGCACTGAAGCTGAAGCGCCGTCCACCCTTGACAACCTTTGCCACGCGGTTTATGTGAACAACCCTGTCCTGCAATTCAAGCTCAGTTGGGTTAATGCGCTTCTTCTCGATCAACGATGCCTCCTCTAAAAGGTTAATCCGGCCTCTCTGGCGCCTTCTGCAAGGGCCTTCACTCTCCCATGATACTTGAAACCGTTTCTATCAAAAACGATGCTCTTGATGCCCATTTCTTGGGCTTTTCGCCCTATCGCCTCGCCGAGCACCTTAGCGGCCTCAGCGTTTCCGGTCTTCTTGGCTTTGGCAGCAACCTCTTTGTTCAGGGTGGATAAGCCTGTGATCACTTTGCCCTGTTCGTCGTCGACCAGTTGTGCGTACATGTGATGCAGGCTCTTGTACACGCAGAGCCTCGGGAGTTCCGCACTTCCTGCAATCTTCTTCCTGATCCTCTTTTTCCGTCTCGTTCGTGATTCCAACTTTGCTCGCGTATCCATAACGAACTCCTACTTTCCTACTTGCCTGTTTTTCCTGCTTTCTTCCTCAGCACCTCGGTCGCGTACTTCACACCTTTACCTTTATAGGGATCCGGCTTTCTCAGGCCCCTGACCTTTGCGGCTATCTGACCTACGAGTTCCTTGTCGATGCCTTTGATCGTCACGAGGGTCTGTTTTTCTACTTCTGCAGATATGCCAGCAGGTAAAGGGAACTCGATGGGATGCGAATAACCCAGGTGAAAGACCAGTTTATTACCGTGGAGCTCCGAACGATACCCGATACCTACAATTTCAAGCTTCTTCTCAAAACCTTTAGAAACGCCGTCTACCATATTCGAGACGAGTGTGCGCATCAAGCCGTGATAGCTACGTGCTCTTTTATCATCGCTGGTTCTCTTTACGTTTACCAGTTTATCGGAGATCTCAACTTCAATGCCGTCCACCAGGGGCCTCGAGAGCGAACCCTTGGGGCCTTTGACAGAAACAAGGCCTTCCTTCAGTTCTACTTTTACAGCCTGAGGGAGGACTATAGGCTTTTTACCAATCCTCGACATAGTTCACCTCACCAGATACGAAATAGAAGTTCTCCCCCGACGTGGGTCCCCAACGCCTCTTTGTCAGTCATGAGGCCTCGGGAGGTGGACAGGACGCCCATTCCCAGTCTTCCTTTTCTCTTCCCCAGGTCTTCAGCTTTCACATAAACCCGTCTACCAGGCTTGCTAACTCTCCTCACGCCCGAAATGACACTCCGGTTGTGCTCATCATAATTAAGATAGACCTTGATGAACTTCTTCCTTGTTTCATCCGTGTAGACCTTATAATTCTTAAGGTAACCTTCTTCCTTGAGCAGCTTGGCTATAGAGAATTTCATGGCTGAATAAGGCATATCGGCCAGTTCCTGGCGCGCCATGAGCGCGTTGCGCATTCTTGTCAGCATGTCCGCTATGGGATCCGTCATCGACATGGATACCCCCTTACCAACTCGACTTTATTACGCCAGGCAGCTCACCACGAAGGGCGAGATTCCTAAAGCAGATCCTGCACATCTCGAACTTCCCTATAAAACCTCTCGGCCTGCCGCATATCACGCACCTCTTCCTGGCTCTGGTGGTGAATTTGACCGGATTTCTGAGCTTCTCCATCATGCTCTTTCTTGCCATGCGTCCTCCACTAAAATGGTAACGCGAGGAAGCAAAGAAATTTATCTTCGCAGCATCGCTTCACCTGATAACTAAACGGCTCGGAACGGCATACCCATGAGCCTTAGCAGCTCGTGCGCTTCCTCATCCGAATTCGCCGACGTGCCTATGGTGATGTTCATGCCCCTAACTTTATCAACCTTATCGTAGTCGATCTCCGGGAAAATAATCTGCTCCCGAAGCCCGATCGTGTAATTTCCTCTGCCGTCAAAAGACTTCGAGGAGATTCCCTTGAAGTCTCTCACCCTCGGCAGCACTATCGTAACCAGTTTCTGAAAGAACTCGTACATCCGCTCCCTTCGCAGGGTAACCACGCAGCCAACAGGCATGCCTGCCCGCAGCTTAAAAGAAGCGATCGATTTCTTCGCCTTTGTGATGACCGGCTTCTGGCCTGAAATAAGCATGATGTCGTTGGCAGCGCTGTCAAGGACCTTGATATTCTGGATGGCCTCTCCCAGACCCATATTGATGACGATCTTCTCAAGTTTCGGAACCTGCATTACGTTCTTGTACTTGAACTTTCTGATTAATGACGGACGTACTTCGTTTTCGTAAAAATCCATATAAGCCGTTTTCAATACAGCCTCCTACTTATCCAGGACCTCTTTGCACTTCTTGCAATATCTTACCTTCTTGCCGTCTTCGAGGATTTTGCTACCAGCCCTGACCGGCTTCGAGCACTTCTCGCAATAGATCATGACGTTAGAGACGGCTATGGGACTCTCGCGTTCCATAATGCCGCCCTTTGTCTTTTGACTTGGCCGTACATGTCGCTTTATGACGTTGACCTTTTCAACAATGACGCGATCTTTTTTCTGGTTAATGCGAAGTACCTTGCCGGTCTTGCCTTTATCCTTACCGGTGGTGACCATCACTGTGTCGTTCTTCTTTATGTGATAATGCTTCTCCATGCCAACCTCACACAACTTCGGGTGCCAATGATATTATTTTCATGAATCTCTTTGCTCTCAGCTCTCTGGCCACGGGTCCAAATATACGCGTGCCGATGGGTTCATTATACTGATTAATCAGCACTGCCGAGTTGTCATCAAATTTCACGTAAGAGCCATCTTGACGGCGGATCTCTTTCTTTGTGCGTACTATGACCGCCTTAACCACTTCACCCTTTTTCACTTTGCTGTTGGGAATGACCTCTTTGACCGATGCAACAACGATATCCCCGACAGTCCCGTATCTCTTTTTGGAACCACCGAGCACCTGGATGCACCCAAGCTTCTTTGCCCCCGAATTATCTGCAACCTCAATCCTGGTTCTGGCCTGTATCATTGTTCGGTCACCTCTATTGCAGGCACGGCCATCGCTTTTCTAATAACTTCCTTGACAACCCATCTCTTTTCCTTGGATAGGGGTCTCGTCTCAACAAGCAGTACCTGGTCGCCGACGCGTGCTGCGTTTTTCTCATCATGTGCCTTACACCTCGTCTTGGTGCTCAGGTACTTCTGATACATTCCGTGTTTGTATCTCTTCTCCAACTCGACGACGACAGTCTTGTCCATCTTATCTTTGACGACTAGACCAACCATTTTCTTTCTATTCGCACTCTTCGGCTCCATAATACCCTCAGCGTCCTTTAGTTCTCCTCTGTCTACTTGTTCAGCGCCTTCTGGCGCAGTACGCTTTCCAGCCGCGCAATGTTTTTCTTTACCTGTTTAAGCCGGGCCGTGTTGTCCAGTTGCCCGGTGGAATGTTGGAACCTCAGATTGAATATCTCTTCCTTGAGCTCCTTCTCCTTCTTGAGAAGTTCCTCAGCCGTTAATTCCTTAAGCTCACGGGCTTTCATTCGATCTCACTCCTCATGACAAATCTCGTCTTAACCGGGAGCTTCTGTGACGCGATATAGAGTGCTTCACGCGCCTTATCTTCGGGTACCCCCATGATCTCATAAAGGACCTTTCCGGGACGCACTACAGCTATCCAGCCCTCCACAGGCCCTTTGCCTTTACCCATCCTCGTCTCGGCAGGTTTTTTCGTAATCGGCTTGTCGGGAAAGACTCTTATCCAGAGCTTGCCGGTTCTCTTTACGTAGCGGGAAAGGGCGATACGCGCTGCCTCAACCTGCCTCGCAGTAAGCCAGCCGGCCTCTAATGCCTGCAAGCCATAATCACCGAAGCTGACCGCACTGCCTCTCAATGAGGTACCTGTCATCCTACCTTTCATCTGTTTTCTGTATTTCACCCGTTTTGGAGCGAGCATTACCGTGCCTCCTGAAAAACTTCGCCCTTAAAGAGCCACACCTTGATGCCGATGACACCATATTTCGTGCGCGCTACCGCGGTTCCGTAATCGATGTCGGCTCTTATCGTCTGAAGGGGGACTCTTCCTTCTCGGTACCATTCTGTCCTTGCCATTTCAGCACCGGCCAGGCGACCGGCACACATTATTTTGATGCCCTTTGCGCCGAATTTCATCGCCTGGGAGACATTACGCTTCATGGCCCTTCTGAAGGAAACCCTTCTCTCGATCTGCAACGCCACGTTTTCCGAAACAAGCTGCGCATCCACTTCCGGTCGCTTCACCTCATTTATGTTCAGGATTATCTCTTTATCAGTGATGGCCTGAAGTTCTTTTTTAAGAATCTCTACCTCGGTTCCCTTCCTTCCAATGACAATTCCGGGACGGGAGGTCCAGATGTTCATCTTCGCCTTCTTGTCCTTGTTGGCCGCCCTTTCTATCTCCATCTTGGAAATACCTGCCTGGTAAAGTCGCGCCTTCAGAAACTTCTTCATGCTGATATCTTCATGCAGGAAATGCGAATAATTCTTGGCGGCGAACCACTTCGAGTCCCATGATCTTATTATTCCAAGCCTGAAGCCTACTGGATGTGTCTTCTGACCCATTTATCCTCCATCTTCTCCGTTATGATTCATCAAGTATTAACGTAATGTGGCTGATTCTTTTTTTGAGCTTTGTGGCGCGTCCCATGGCTCTCGGCAGAAATCGTTTCATGGCCGGTCCACCGTCCACAAGCACGTTCTTCACATAGAGAGTGTCCACATCAACGTACTTCTTCTGGCGGGCATTACCAATCGCGCTGTCGAGCAGCTTCTTCAGAATGAAGGCGCCTTTCTTAGGCGTGAAAAGGAGAATACCCATCGCGTCGTTGATATTCTTCTTTTTTATCAGTTCACCCACCAATCTGACCTTCGTGGGGGAAATCCTCATCATCTTAGCTTTGGCAACTATTTCCATGGTATCACCCTGCGTCAGCCTCTGGCCTTTTGCCTTTGGCCGTCAGTTACATTTATTCTTTCTTCTTTACCACTTTCGCCTTGCGGTCACCGGAGTGCGTGTGAAAGGTACGCGTGGGCGCGAATTCACCCAATTTGTGTCCTACCATTTCTTCACTCACAAAGACAGGAATGAACTTCTTCCCGTTGTGCACTGCAAATGTCACCCCGATAAAGTCAGGGGTAATCGTGGAACGGCGTGACCATGTCTTGATGACCTTTGTTTCTCTCGTAGACTTGGCTGCACGCACCTTCTCCATCAAGTATTCGTCCAGAAAAAAACCTTTCGTCAAAGACCGCGGCACGAAGACCTCCTATTTTCCCCTTCTTTTTACGATGAACTTATCGGTTCTCTTGTTCTTCCTCGTTTTCAGACCTTTAGCCAGCTGCCCCCAGGGTGAGCATGGATGGCGGCCGCCCTTGGTACGGCCTTCCCCACCCCCGAGCGGATGGTCGACAGGGTTCATAGCTGTACCTCTCACGGTAGGGCGAATGCCCATCCATCTGGAACGACCTGCTTTACCGATTGTCACATTTTCATGCTCGATATTTCCTACTTGGCCAATGGTCGCAGTGCAAGAAAGATGTACCAGCTTCACTTCACCGGACGGAAGCCTTACTGTTGCGTAATCTCCCTCTTTGGCGACGAGTTGGCAGAAGCTTCCTGCACTGCGTGCCAGCTGTGCCCCTTTCCCGGGCTTGACCTCTACGTTGTGGATCAGGGTGCCCACAGGTATAAGTTTCAAAGGAAGAGAGTTACCTTCTTTGATTTCAGTGTCGCCCTTTCTGCTCGCCACAATCTTGTCACCCACCTTTAAACCAAGAGGGGCTATGATGTAACGTTTCTCGCCATCGACATAATGAATCAGCGCCAGATTGGCCGAGCGGTTCGGATCGTACTGGATGCTGGCAACCTTGCCTTCTATCTCCATCTTGTTTCTGCGGAAATCGACGATCCTGTACTTTCTTTTGTGTCCACCGCCGATATGGCGTGTAGTAATCCTTCCCGTATTGCTCCTGCCGCCTGTCTTCTTAAGACGTCTGACGAGCGATCTCTCGGGCTTCTTCTCAGTTATTTCCTCATATGTAAGGCCGCTCATGAACCGCCTGCCGGCGGAAGTAGGCCTGAATTCCTTGACACCCATTATGCACCTTCAAAGAAAGAAATTTTGTCCTTGGGGCTCACCTTTACAATAGCCTTTCTCCAATCGGGACGCTTGCCCGCAAACTTGCCCAATCGTCTCTTCTTTCCTTCCATATTTATTACGCGCACCGCGAGCACCTTAACTTTGAAGAGGCGCTCCACAGCCTTGGCAATCTCTATTTTGTTCGCGTCGCGAGCAACTTCAAAAACATACTGGTTGGCTGCTTCCTTCGCAAGGGAGCTCTTTTCCGTAACAATCGGCCGTAATACAATATCGTACTGGTTCATGGTACCAATGCCTCTTCTATGCGCTTCAACGCGTCGAGTGTCACGACAAACTGGTCGTGCCTTACTATGTCATACACGTTCAGTCCCTCGGCACGCAGGATCTTGACATACGGAATGTTGCGGGCAGATTTCTCCACCGCTTCATCTTTCTCCGCCACTACAAAAAGCGGCTTCGTAAGCTTCAGAAGTTTCACCATTCCGTTGAATCCCTTTGTGCTGATCCCATCGAGAGCAAGTTTATCGAGGAATTTCACATTTTCTTCCTGGTAGCGCTGGCTCAATGCAGACCTCAGCGCACTCTTTCTTACTTTCTTTGGGAGCGACAGCCGGTATTCTTTCGGATGGGGGCCGAACACCACGCCACCTCCAGGCCAGAGCGGAGATGTCGACGATCCCGCCCGCGCTCTGCCCGTTCCTTTTTGCCTATACGGCTTTTTGCTCCCGCCTGAAACATCGGAGCGCGTCTTGGTTGACGAAGTACCTCTCCTGCGGTTGGCCAACTGCATAACAACAACATCATGCATCAGGTATGGCTTCACTTCGGCGTTCCAAATTTCATCCCTGATTTCTACTTCCCCTACTTTCGCACCCTTTATGTCAAGCACATCTACTTTGGCCATTACACGTCTCCTAAGACTTGATCTCCACATCAACGCCGGCCGAGAGTTCCAGCTTCATCAACGCGTCCACTGTCTGCTGCGTCGGCTCTACGATATCGATCAGTCGCTTATGGGTCCGTATTTCAAATTGCTCCCGCGACTTCTTGTCAATGTGGGGAGACCTCAGTACGCAAAATTTCTGGATCATCGTCGGCAGGGGAACAGGCCCAACCACCTGGGCTCCGGTCTTTTTCGCTGCCTCGACAATTTCTTTTACGGACTGATCGAGCAATCTATGATCAAAGGCTTTCAGGCATATCCTTATTCGCGGCCTCATCTCCTGGCTCCTACTCCTGTATCTCCGTGACTACCCCTGCGCCCACGGTCTTGCCGCCTTCCCTGATGGCGAAGCGGAGTTCCTTCTCGAGGGCGATGGGGGTAACGAGTTCTACGGTGAGGGTTACGTTGTCCCCGGGCATGACC
>DATKNH010000094.1 GCA_035541455.1 Syntrophorhabdales bacterium | reverse complement strand
ATGGTTTCGGTGTGAAAAAGGCTATAGAATGGCACGGTCCTGAATATTTCCGCATCATACACGGATGCGCTGTGGGGCGTGGCATTATCACTCATGCTTTTGGAACTCATCGCAGCAGCTTTTCAACCGTAATGTAGCACGTGGAAGCTTCTCGTACAATCTGCATGTTTCAGGAAGACATCCTTAGAAATCGCGAGGGGAAAGCTAATCGTGAATTTTGCAGGCCCATTCGAATTGAGTGCTTCACCTACAACTGGTGCGGCGGTCTGGACCCGAAGCGCTCAGCCTTGCCACAGACAACATGGTGGAATCTATCCAGCACTTTCAATAACAGGATCGATCGCTCCGTAATCGCAAGCTCTCGCGCATTCCAGGCAGCCCGTGCAACGCTCTTGATGTACGATCTTGGCGTGCTTATGCACGAAGACATTAATTTTGTCGAAAACATTTGCCGAGCACGCATCGACGCATTTCCAGCAGGCGTTACACTTTCTTGAATCGAAGCGGATATACGCGGTACCCTTTATCCCTCTCCACATGCACGTTGTCCTCACTCTTCTTGATCTTTGTCAACAGTCTCCCGGGTCAGCTTGCGATAGGCCCTTGTCATCCTCCTCGCACGGGACACAACGTGGATAGTCGCGAGCGTGATTAGAAACCAGCCGAGCTTGTCGTGACTTTCAATGAGGAGGAATCTTAGCTTATCCTTGGGGCCCAACAGAATCCATGATGCCATTGCAGTAAGGCATGTAGGTACGCATATCAGGAATAACCAGTACGAGAGCGGGGCGGAGGTTATGAGCTTCCAATGAAAGATGTGCCTGATGCTTACCGAGACAAATCTCCAGTTCAGCGAACAATGCCCTCCTCTCCCCGCTAGAAAGATGGTTGCCGATATCTTATGCAGCGATTCCCATCCGGACTTGTCCAAGCCTAGTAACCCTCCGGCAATCTGTGCATATGGTATTCAATCTGGATGAGAGAGCCGGTACTGGCTATGATGACAAAAACGGCAAATTTGAGCAGGTGCAGATAGAAGTTGTTTGTTGGCGAAATAGAGATGCCTTTAATAGTATTCATTGATCCGCTCCATACCTGACGGATTCTGTAAGACCAAACTGCAATTGCATTCTAAGTATGGCGCGGAAGCGGTGGCCTGTAATTAACAATCGTTAATTGTCTTGGTATCTCTTTTTCTTAATCTGCTCCTGATGCGGGACAATGAGACAGGGGTAACGCCCAGATACGATGCGACATACTGCTTGGGCAATCTTGCAACCAGGTCAGCGTTCTCCTCTAGCAGTTTAAGGTATCTCTTTTCCGGGTTGTCGAGTATATACGAAGAACAACGGTTCATATAATAAACCAGCCTTTTCATGAGAAACCTGCTGAAACCCGCCCTCATGGAAACACACTTACTGACAATTACTTCAAGGGTTTTCATCGGGATAAATCCAATTATCGAATCCTCAATGGTCTCTACGTAGAGCCTGCTGGGCGTCCCTGTCGTTGCGCTTTCGAATGAGGCGACCATCTGGTTCTCTACAAAGAACTGGAACGTGATCTCCTTGCCGTCTTCCTTGATGAAGTATTCCCTCAAGCACCCATTGATGACAATGAGTAGTTTCGTCGCGATTTCGCCCTCCGATAACAGGATGGTCCCCGAAGGCACCTCTTTGAAAGAGACAGCATTGAACAATTCCTCAAAGCTCTTTTCGTCCAGCGGAAACAGGGTGAACAACTGGTCTCTGTAATCTCGTTTCACTTGGTTGATCTCAACACTCCTGTGCGGTACATTACCACGTTACCACCCTAAAGCACGCACATCAAGGGAAACAGCATCACGCGCTCTTTCAGGAAGTGAGTGTGGAGGCTGACTCTTTCAGTTACACACACGCAAAGCCTTCGGGCTTGCAGCTTTCACGGCTAGAACAGGGCCAGGGATAGCGCTGCCCCGATCAATACAATGTACAAAAGATCCACCTTCTTGAAAAGTGCAATCAGGGAGGCCAGTACGATCAGCACGCGGAAAAGGTCCCAGGGCACCGCAATTGAAAATCTTATGACCACGTAAAGGAGGAGTCCCACGAAGGAGGCAAGGACGCCTTGCGTAGCTTTTAGGAACACGGCCGAACTTTTCAGCCTGTTGAAGAATGGCTCTATAAGGATGACCAATACGAACGAAGGGCCGAAAATTCCGACCGTCGCAACGATGGCACCCAGGACGCGATGCGTCAGGTATCCCACAAACGCTGCGGTGATGACTATCGGCCCGGGCGTTACCTGACCCAGGGCTATGCCGTCCATGAATGTCTGCGCGTCCATCCAACCCCTCACATGCACAACCTCCTGGAGCATCAGAGGCAGGGAAGCAAAGCCTCCGCCGAAGGCAAAAAGGTCGACCTTCATCATCAGGAGGACCAGTCTGAGAAGATCGGGACGGACGAGGTAAAGAAAAGCAAGTCCGGTAGCCAGAATTGCAAGAAGACTGGCAACAGGGATGGGAGAAATGCGTTTCTTCTGTATTTTTGACGGCTGTGTCTCAGGTGTTCCTTTTAACAAGCATATACCCGCAAGCGCTGCCCCGAGAATGACATAGAAGGGGCTCACACCCACCCAAAAGGCCAACGCAGAGGCGACCGCAAGTAACACATGTATATAGTGTTTTATGGAGCTTCTGCCGAACGTATAGGTGGCGTTTGCGACGATGGCGATGACGATTACCTGAAGTCCTGAAAAAACGGATGTTACCCGTGGCAGGCTTCCGTATGCGGCATAGACAGCGGAAAAGCCGAGCATAAGCAGGAAGGCCGGAAGGCCGAAGCCAATGTATGACACGAGTGCGCCAGGCAAGCCCCTCTTCTGCAGGCCCACGTACGCCACCGTCTGCATGAGGGTGGCGCCCGGAATGGATTGGGCGAGGACAACGCCTCCTTTGAAGGTCTGCGGATCCATCCATTTCTTGCGCTTCACCACGAATTCGCCGACGTAAGGGATCATCGCCGGTCCCCCGAAGGCCGTGGCGCCAAGGCGCAGGAACAAAAGAAAAAGATCTGTCAGGCTCGGCAGGTTATCTGCCGGCGCTTCGGATATCTCTCCTCTTTTCACTACAAGTTCCATCCTTCAGGTTTTCTTTAGGCTACAGTTTGAAATCAACTGCCTGCAACAGCCCTGAGCAGGAGGTCGACAACTATTACTTGTGTTCTTCTTTCTCGCAAGGATACTCCTCGTTTCCGTGGCATTCCTTGATCTGCTCTGGTGAGCACTCACGCGGCTTCCCCTTCAGTTTTCCCGAATGCTCGCATGTACAGCCGCACATTATGCTCGTCTCCTTTCTTTCATCATAATCCTATCTTGTAATATAAATGAAACTGGCCCCGGCGATCAGGGGTACATACCCTGCCGCTGCTGCGCCATCGCACTCTCAACCATATCGAGAAACTTTTTCTGCTGTTCGGCATTGAGCATCGACTTGAAGTCAAGCATGTGGGTAACAATGGTTTTCTGCATCTCCTGCTGTGTTGCGTTGATCTGGGCTATCGTAGCTTCGATTGCTCTCTGATCCGGATGATCCTCACGCATGAGGCCAAAGAGAATGGCTCTCAGCCTATCGACTTCCTCTCTTTTCTTCGTCATCTGTTCGTGAAACGGTAACGCCTTATCCTGGAACGCTTTGAGTTGCTCCGGTTTGAGTGAGAGGCTCTCGAAGAGATGAGCGCCGCCCGTATGAAGCTCATGCATGGTCGGTGGACGCCGATAGGCCGACTGCTTGTAATGGGTGTAGCCGGCGGCACCGAGAAAGGACAAATTGAGGATCACGGAGACGATCAGAAGGTACTTTAGGATGTTATCTCTCATCGGCAGCCCCCACCAGACTGACATACGCACCTCCAACAGAGCCGGGGGGTGTGGCCTGAAAGAGATCGAGTGAAAAGGATGAGTGCACGTTCGCCAGAATTGTCTGCTTTTCGGACGTTCTGTCTGCCATCAACACGTTGCCTGAGATGATGCCGACCATGAAGACGACGAGCGCCAGCACGAGCTCCGCCGCACGTAGTAACGTGCGATGGAACGCGAGGAAACCCCAGAACCGTGAAGGTTCCCTTTCCTCAAGATGTGCCACGACTCTGGTGGCGAAGCCATGGGGCGCCTCGAATCTGTCTGCAGAGGCGAAAAGCGTATGGATCGCCTGGATCTCCTCAAGTTCCTTTGTGCAGTCTGCGCAATCCCGGATATGCAGGGTAAAGGCCTCTTGTTCATCCGGGCCAAGATCATCATCAACATACCGGGAGATTAATTCTTTTATTTGTGAACACTTCATTGTTTCTCCCTCCATAGTGTTAGACGATTGAAAGCTGATTTTGTTCAAACAATGTTTTCATGCTACACCTTGCCTTGTAAGAGCCGGCGCAGTTCTTCGCGCGCCCTTGATATCCTTGATTTCACGGTCCCCAGAGAGACGTGCAGCACCTCTGCTATCTCCTCATACGAGAGTCCCTCCATTTCCTTGAGAATGATGGATGCCCTCATCTCCTCCGGAAGTTTCTGGAGCGCAGCCTGTAGCGTGCGACCGAGCTCCTTTGCCTGATAGAGCCGCTCGGGGGTTGGTTCAGACGAAGCCAGATCAGTGAGCAGGGACTCGTCTTCAAGCTGATCCGGGCGGGCTTTCTTCTTGTGGTCGAGGCAGGTGTTGACGGCGATGCGGTAAAGCCATGAATAGAGGGCGGACTCGGCCCTGAACTCCTTGACGTTGCTGTAGGCCTTCAGGAAAGTCTCTTGCGCGGCGTCCCGGGCGCTGTCGCTATCCTGAAGCATGTAGCAGCAGAGGTTGTAAATTTTATCCTGATATTTGCGGACCAGCTCACCAAACGCTGAAAGATCCCCCGCAATGCAACGCCTGGCCAAGTCTGGATCGTCAGCAAAGGGCGTCATGACTGCGCCGTTGTACGCAGGGTTTGCCAGCTCGCTGACAGCGAAGAATCGCTATGCATGGAGAAGAATACGATGACCACTGACAGAATAGAGGCGGACATCAAATCTCCGACCCATGTGGGTCCCTCGCTTGACGTCAGACCATGGCTTGCCCAGTTTTCGCCGTCGGAATGAAACCAAGCTGCGGTATCGCACATATCGTCTGATATATTAGACGATTAAGTGTCGATTTTGTTCAAAAAAAATCGGTTTGCAGCATCGACCGGGAATTGCCGGAGTGAGCCGATCAGGCTGGGGTAAGACAGTAATCAGCCTCGTGATGCTGCAAACCGTATGACTATTTCTCGACCACTACGACGAAATCGTATGCCGGTCCGCCCGCAAGCTGGGTTCTGATCCCCGCCGTGCCGGGCGTTGATCCCGCAGTTACGTGAAACCGCGCGATGCCGAGACGTGAGTAACCGGGACCGAACGGCTCGGGCTTGAGAATGACAGGAACACCGCTCAAGGTCACTGTTCCGATGGACTTGCCGTCACTCAGGATTTCAAGGTTTCCACCTGAGGATGGCTTCAGTGAAATCGCTGAACGACAGGTATCAGGCAACGTCACAAGAATATCTATGGGAAGGCCAGTCTCCTGACCCACTTTAACGCGTTGCCAGTTCTCGTTTTTGAAAGCGTGAAGCTGGTTATACGCCGCCACGTTCGGTACGGGTTTTGGGGTGATAGTGGCAATCGCCTGCGTCTTGCCTGATAAATCACCGGCATCCACGTACTCAATGGCGATGGGGTAGTCCCCAGCCTGAGGGTTCGTAGGTCCCCAGCGCAGGTGGATCGATTTGAGCCCCGGGCGTTCCGGCGGTCCCGCAGGAAGCGCAGCCGTGAGCTTGAGGACAATCGTACGGGGGTCCTGAGGATCGAGGCCCACGGTAAATGGCGAATCTATCGATCCGTGCGTCCATCCGTTCAAAAGGACCGCCTGAGGGGCATGGGCCGACTGCGGTGTGAACGCTTGAGGGAACGTAAACCGGAAGGTTGCGCCTGCGGGAAAGGCATAGCCCGGTACATACGGGTCCGGGGATTTGTCAAAATAGACCCACGCCTCGAACGGGTAGCCGGCAGCCAGTCCTTCACTGCACATGGGCTGGATGACGACCACGGCTTTCGGCGCCGCCGCGTAAGCGGAAGAGCACAAAAGAGCGACCATCAAAAGAGCACCAAACATGCTTATTTGACGCAGTTTAGCTGAAAACATTTTCCGATACAGATGCTGACTCATGAACAATCTCCTTTTACCTTTAATATGATCAGATTGCGGGCTTTCTTGTTTAGACGATTGAGATTCGATTTTGTTCCAAGGAATTTTAGCAGCAACGTTTTTCTTGATGTGCAGTCACAAACCAAAGGCTCATGCTATCCGGCGAACTCAACTGCAGTACTGTCCTCGACGTAGCGCTGGTCTTTGCTGCCTTGACCACGTCGTCCTTACGAACCGGAGCCAAGACCTCGCATCTGCCCCTGATCCTTCACGTGTTGCCGTCCAGCACGTTCAAGGGAGAACGAATTGCAACTGCTCCAGGATGAGCCGCCGACTTCCGCGGCCTTAGGCGCCAGTAGAAAACAGCCCCGATGCCGATGGTGAAAAGGCCCCAGAAGACGGTGGCAGGGTTCTCGAGGAGCATCAGACAAACGATTATCCCGTTGCCTGCGATAAATACGAGAGGGGTGACGGGATAGCCGAACGTGCGGTAGGCGCCGGCTGCAACCTTCTGTGTAGTTTTGAGGCGGAGGAGCCCGATAACGGTGAGGATTGAAAAAAGGGAGAGGGTGAATCCGATATACAAAAGAAGCTTCTCGAACGAGGAGGTGAGGATCATGCTGATCGAGATCGTTGCCTGCAGCACGATGGCAAGCACAGGCGTTTGGCGCCGGTCGTGCACCCTCCCGAAGCGGGCAAAGAATGCTCCGTCCCTTGACATCGCATAATAAACCCTCGGCCCCGTGAGAATCATGGCGCTCAGGGCAGAGAGAAGGCCCACGGCGATAGCGCCGGTGAGCAACCGACCCGTACCGTCCCCGAAGAGAGCTGACGCCGCTTTTTCTCCGACCTCCAGAACACCGCGCATCTCGCCGATGGGCAGTGCATAGATGTAGACGGCGTTGAGCGCGAGATAGCTGATGATCACGGTAAGGGTGCCGGCAAAGAGGGAAAGAGGTATGTTGCGTCCTGGGTTCCTTATCTCGCCGCCCAGGTAAGCGGCTGCATTCCAACCGCTATAGGCAAACGAGATGAAGATGAGCGATGTGGCGAACCCTCCGCCAACGAGGGACGTCACTCTGAACTCACTCGAAAAATGAGAGAGGGAGCCACGCCCCACGAGGAAGCCCCCCACAATGAAAGCCGCAATCACGGCGAGCTTGAACACAGTCAGCACCCCCTGCACTCGGCTGCCTAACCGGACACTATGCATGTGGACAAGCGAAAGGACGATAACGGCGAGGACCGCCATAAAGCTTGCGGTAGAAACGAGGACAATATCCCGTCCGAAAAGGGTAAACGTGAAAAGCGTCACCGAGGGGAGCGAGAAGGCTTTTGTGAGATAGGCAGAGAAGGCAATGGCGGACGCGGCAATGGGGGCGGAAAAACCGACGGCCAGGGATACCCAGCCGGATAGGAAGGCGGGCATGGGCCCAAAAGCTTGTTTAAGATAGGCGTAGTCCCCTCCCGCCTTCGGAAAGCGAGAACCGAGTTCGCCATAGCAGAGCGCCCCGCAGAGGGCGAAGATGCCGCCCACGAGCCAGCAGAGAAGAAGCGGTACCGGATGGGCAACGTCCCGGGCAACAAAGCCGGAGGTGGTGAAGACGCCGGTACCGACCATGTTGGCTATGACGACGATAGTCGCGGAGAAGAAGCCAATTTGCCTGGTGAGGCCGGGCGTGCGTAGCTTGTGGTTATCCATTCGGCTGATCCTTTTCTACCGGTTGCTGCGGTGACCAGGCATCACTTCTTTGCCTGTTCGAAAATCAGAAAATACTGCTTCGGCAGGAAGTCGTACTGCTTCAGGAAGGAGTATCCCGAAGCACTGAGTTCGGCTTTGAGCTGGTCGGGCGTGCTGCGCGCGCTAACCGGAGGACCGTCCGGCGAATCCATGCGATAGTCGATGATCGCGATACGTCCGTCCGGTTTCAGCGAATCGTGAAGCTTCGTGAGGTAGCGGGCCCTATTTTCGATGTGATGGAACGTGTCCACGATGATGATCAGGTCCACTTTTTCGGGCAGGCGCGGATCATCCGGAGCAGCCTGCACCGGGATGACGTTGGTTAACCCCATGCTTTTTGCGCGCTCGGTGAGGTACTTCATCATGTCGGGCTCGGTGTCAACCCCGTAGACCTTGCCTTTTGGTACCATGTGGGCAATCCTCACCGTGAAGTAACCGGTGCCGGAACCGATGTCCGCAACGACCGCATCGGGTTTGAGTGCCAGCGCCTGGATCACTTCATGGGGCTTTTGCCACGAATCACGGTCCGGGTCGTCGAACTCCTTCGCCCATTGCGCCGCGCCCTGAAAGCTATGGTGAGCGGTGTCGTGATGCGTCTGAGCAGCTACAGGTATTACAGATACTAGGGCACATACCAGGGTAACTAAAAACGTTGAGACGAATGAAACTCGGATCATTCTTCACCTCCGGGAATAGTTGACCGGTTGCGGTCGTGCAACTCTTTTCTATGACGGCTGATAAAGGCAGTTTCGTCAGAGGGGCTCTTATCTGAAGTCAACCACGTCCAGTGCACTCTTTCGGTTCGAATCAGACAAGACTGCGCTCGCTCATCTGGCATCTGATGTATTAGACGATTGTGTTTCGATTTTGTTCCAAAAGAAATAGTTGCGGCTTGCTGTGGCCGACTGGGAAGTCCCGCAAACGAAGTAATCAAACCAAAGTAAGGCAGTGATCAGCTTCTCGGCAGCGCAAACCGCATGCCCATGTCTCGGCCCCGACTACGAAATTGCGTACCGGTCACCGGTGAGCTTCTCCTTGACTTCCGCGACGTGTGAGATCAACGCTTTCCGTTCATAACAGCGCACCGTGCGAGAAATAACTGCATGCTCACTTTTCAGGAAGCAAGAAATCAAATCTATTGTAAGACGCGCTCATACAGGATCTCGATGTTCCTTGCGAAATTTACTGTATCGCAGAGTGGGGAGCAAGCAAGACGGTTCCGCATGGTATGACGCAGCCCCCTTAGCCGCGCGGGTGTGTCGGGATGCTTGGCCAGAGCAATGGCGCAGGAGATATAATCGTCGAGGCTCCTGCAGATGAATTCTGTCAGACCGGCTGCCCTGTTGATGGAAGCGCTTTGACGCGCAGCCCATCGATCTCCACGAAACGTGATCACCGGCACTCCCTGCCAGACAGCCTCTGATGTGGTCGTGCCCCCATTATAGGGGAAAGTGTCCAAGGCCAAGTCCACGCAGCCGTAGGCCGCCAGAAAGTCAAAATGATTGGCAGAGCCTTCCATGGTGATCCGGTCTCGCGCCACGCCGTGAGATTCAAAACGTTTTTCAAGAAACTCCTGGTTCGCCGGAGAGTCGAGCGTGGCATTCTTCAAGAACAGCCGTGCGTCTGGAGCGGAGGCGAGGATACACGCCCACGCTTCTACCACCGGCTCGGTTATTTTGTACTGAGATGCCAGACATCCGAACGTCAATTTCCGGGTGGAGAGAATGGGTGGATCAACCACATCCGGTACCGGGTACAGGACCTCGAATGTGAGATAGCATCCGGGAACACGGAGCACCTTCTCCGTGTAGAATTGTTCTTCCTCGGGAGGGATAACCACATCATCACCGATCACGTAGTCATAACAAGCCATACCAGAAGTGGCATACAGGTTGAACCATCCGATGATAACAGGGGCGGGCTTGAGGGCGATGACTGCCAGTCGGTCAACCCTACTGTACCCGTTGAGATCCACCAGAAGATCCAAGTTACACCTTTCGATCCACTCGGCAGTCGCCTGGTTGGAAAGCCCGGTTATGTCGTGGTAGCGGTCCACAGGATGCTTTCGATAACACGGGCGGCACGCTGCTTCCGGACAATCCGAGAAAATGAAAATCTCGAAGCGGTCCCGATTATGATGGTTAAGAAGCCCCCACACAGGCTTCATCCAGTTGTGCGACTGAAGAAAGGAGGACAAATAGCCGACTCTTATCCGACGGCCCTGAACTGACGCACGTAGGAAGTTTTTATAAGGGTCGAGAGGTGGAAGGTGGGTTTCCGCCCAAGAACGTCGCGCTTCCAGAACGGTGCTGTTGGTTGCGCTCGGGCTGCCTGGGATCAGTGTGGCAATTGCAGTCCGCGGCAAAAACCCTTTGCCCAAGGTCAGCGCTCCCCGGAACCTTTCTATCGCCTCATCAGTCAATCCGAGTTTGTGGAGAACCTTGCCCAAGTTGTGATGCGTCTCACCCTGCTCCGGCGCGAGCGATAGCGCCTTCCGGAAACAGTCTAGCGCTGTGGCTTCATACCCTTTCTTCTCCCAGGCGCAGCCCTGCGCGTACCATGCTGGATGAAAACGCTCATCGAGTCGGAGCACCTCCCGATAGACGGCAATCGCCTCGTCCAACTGCGAGTGGCCATGCAATTTCGTGGCTTTCTCAAAGAGATCAGCCACGGCTATTGGTGGGGACGCTTCTCCGTCGGTTAGTGTCGGCTTCATATTTGCGATACGCTCTGTCCTTACGGTTACCACGTGAAACATTGATGGTCAAGAAGAAACGCAAACGTGAGCAGTAGGAGGAAGCAATTGCTGAAATCGCTAAACCCTATTTTGAAAACCGCCTGATGAGGGCAGGGGTCCTAGGGCTTTTGTGTTCACCGTTCCAATGATCTCAAACAACCCTTCTCCCATACCACACAGTCTTCGTCTCTGGAAGAAGTTTTCTCGGGAAAGTCGTCTGCAGTGTCAAAGTCGCAGGAGAAGCTCTGCGTTGCCGTGTGCGATTCTCTCTTTGTCGGCTGGGCTCACCGGGAGTTGTTCTAAGAATTGGAGCGCCTCCGTCAATGAACCATAGGGATAGTCGGCCGAGAATATGATTCGGTGGGCACCCACCTCAGAGAACAGGTCAAGGAATGGAGGGGTGAAGTTGAAACCGCTGATCGTGTAGTAGACGTTCTCTCGCAGATAAACGCCGGTCGGGCGACGCAGTTTCGTCACTGCCATCGGCAGGTTGCGATCTATTCTGGGAAGCATAAATGGAAGGGCTTCTCCCAAGTGGCCAATGATAAGCTGCAAGCGCGGATATTGATCGAATGCTCCGCTCAGAATGAGGCGGAGAGTATGAGTTGCGGTTTCAATGTGCCATCCCCAACCTGAAGTCGACAGAATCTTCGCCACCTCTGGTGCGTAGTTCCCTTTGTAATAAGCCTCGACGATCGCCCGCGGAGGCGGGGTTGGATGGAGGTACAGTGGCACCTGGAGTGCTTCGGCACGCTCCAGGATTGGCCAGAAGAACTTGTCGTCAAGGTAACGACCCCTGGTGTGACCATTGATGCATGCTCCCTTGAAGCCGTGCTTACGGACCGTGCGCTCCAATTCCTCAGCGGCAGTTTCCGGAGACATGGTGGGCAAGCTGGCGAACCCGGCGAAACGCGTCGGGTGGCGTTGCACCGCATCTGCGACTATATCATTTGAGTCGCGGGCCAGTTTGATTGCCTCAGTCGCGTCGAGTTGTTCCACTCCGGGGGAGTTCAGAGAAAGTACTTGAACATCGATACCTGCTGCGTCCATATCAGCGATCCTACGTTCCCCGAGATCGGCCGCTATATCTTGCAACCTGCCCGCCGCCGGCGTGGCCGGGTCCCCTGTAGCGTTCAGGAAGGCAGAGGTCATGAAGTGCTCCTCCACTGTAATCGTCCGCATCCTCTTTTTTGACACTTCTGCCGCTTCTGACATGTCGGCACCTCCTTCATGGCGGTCGTTCGTCGGGCCTCCGGCAAGACTATGTGATTACACACAAGCTGTCAAGCGAAATGCACTTAACCAATGCACCTAACCTTCTTGTCTGAAGGATAGAGTGTCAGGAATAATCACGCACCACTCCATTTCGGTTGTTGGCGTGAAAAAGGTTGCACCATTACCTTTCGAAAGGTGGTGGCACCGTCTCGAATCCGAACGGGTGCTGATTCCTAACGAAAAGGGGCTCAACCGTATGCGCGGTAAGCCCCTTATTAGTCAACCACTCAACTACTTAACAACTCAACGATTCAATTCACACTTGGTCTGGGATAAAGCCCCGCTGCCTTAACCATCTCCGGAACTTTCTCTTCCCATTCAATGGCCATGATGTGGACCCCGGCAACACCTTTGATCTGCCGGACCTGCTCGATCATCTCAACAGCGATCTTTATCCCCTCTTCCGCGACCTTCTCTTTTGGAACACCCTTCAGACGATCGATCAACTCATCGGGCACGTCCATACCGGGCACAGAAGTTTTCATGTACCGTGCCATGCCGATGGACTTGCATGGCGTTATGCCCGCGAGGATGTAAACCTTCTCATGCACGCCAAGATCCCGCACCATCTCCATCCATTTTTCAAACTTCGGCACGTTGAAGATGCACTGGGTCTGCACAAACTGTGCTCCGGCTGCTGCTTTCTTTGCCAAACGCATGGCCCTTATCTCAAAGGGATCGGCAAAGGGGTTTTCAGCGCATCCGATAAAGAGATCGGGCCGCGTGCCTTTCACCTCTTCGCCGCCCAGGAATTTGCCATCATCGCGAAGCCTTTTGACCGTCTGGATGAGCTGCATTGAATCTATATCGTACACGTTCTTTGCCGTGGGATGATCACCGAAGCGCTGATGGTCCCCGGAAAGACAGAGAAGATTATTGATGCCCAATGCAGACGCTCCCAGAATATCGCTCTGTATCGCAATTCTGTTTCTGTCCCTGCAGACCATCTGCATAATAGGATCGAAGCCCATTTCCTTCAGAACAAGTGAGGCTGACATGCTGGACATTCTTACCACGCTCGTCTGGTTGTCGGTTACGTTCACCCCGTCCACGTATCCCTTCAGGTGAGCCCCTTTCTTCCTGACCACTTCCGCGTCCGCTGCTCTCGGGGGACCGCATTCGCCTGTAACGGCGAAATTCCCGCTTTTCAGGATTTTCTCCAGATTGCTCGCGCTCATATCTTCAGATCCTCCCTTACCCGTTTTCTCGGGCCCCCATCGCGGCTCGTCGACCAGTCTTTAAGCGGCTGTATCTCCAGATACCTGTCGAGCATGTTCATCTCCTTCAACCTGTCGACGATGAGCTGCCAACCGCATGGAATATCCTTGTTCACCTCGCACTTTCCACCCTGAGACCCGCCGCACGGCCCGTTGAAGATGCTTTTCGCACAGCGGGTGACCGGGCATATACCGAGTGTTTTATCGAGAATGCAGTTGCCGCATCCGAGGCAACGCTCTGCCCAGACACCGTGTTCTTCGGTCACGCCGTCAAATGTCGTATTCACCGCGGGCAGGACGAGCTTCTCTCTGTAATGCTCAGCTACGAACTGGATGCCGCAACCACATGCCATCGAGAGGATCATCTCGGTGTCGCCAATAACACTCTTGAGGCTCTCGACATACTCCGGATCACAATTGCGCTCGATCACGTGCTCGGTGATTTCTATCGGCCTTCCCTCCTTTTCCCTGTGCATCTTCAACTCGGAGGCAAGTATTGCCACTTCTTTGGCTCCGCCTGTTGCGCAGACGGTAACACACTCATTGCAACCCAGGAGCAGTATTTTCGAGTACGGTTTGATGAATTCGACAAGCTCTTCAAAGGGTTTTCTATTCGCTACGATCATATCTGACTCCTTGTCAAAAGTGAGCAGTAAACAGTGAGCAGTTGAGTGAGAACAACCAACCCGACCGTTGTATGCGCAACTCTATTGCACGCCTTCAAACGATATGTTGTGCGGTGCCGCAAACTTACTCCATCTTTCCACTGCTCACTGCTCACTGCTCACCCTCTTCTTCGTGGGGTTCGGTCCCAACTGCCTGATCTTTTCCGTCATCTCCCGGGCAATCTCTGCAAAACGCTGCCCCTGGGCTGAAGACAGGTTGTACATGGCCAAACGTTCTGCACCGACACCGCATTCATCCAGCAGTTGCCTGGCATAGCCGACACGTTTCTTGGCCCTGAGGTTACCCACCAGGAAATGGCATTCTCCTTCCAGACAGCCTGCCAGGTAAACCCCATCAGCGCCATCCTCAAATGCCTTGAGCATGTGGATTACATCCACTCTTCCTGTGCAAGGCACTTTGAGCACCTTCACGTTCGTCGGATAATTGAGTCGCATCGAACCTGCCAGGTCCGCGGCAGTGTACGCTCAGTGCTCACAGCAGAATGCGATAATTTCCGGCTCGAATGTTCCCATCACTGTGCTCCTCGCGCCACGAGTGCGCCTGCTTTTTCAACGATCTGCACGTCCCTGTAATGCATCAACTCAATCGCCTTGGCCGGGCACTCTGACACACAGGTGCCGCAACCCTTGCATTTGCTCACGTCTATTTCCGCTTCGCCCTTCTCATTGATGACCGGGACGTGGTACGGACAGACTCTCACGCAGCTCAGGCAGGCAGCGCATTTGTCGGCCGTGACGTCAGCCACGACGCCGCCGACCATGAGCTTCTCCTTGGCTAGTATGGTACATGCCTTTGCAACGGCCGCTTCGGCCTGCGTTATACTCTCCCTGATATTTTTCGGGGAATGGGCAAGCCCGGCCAGGTAAAGGCCGTCGGATGCAAAGTCGACCGGACGAAGTTTCATGTGTGCTTCGAGGAAGAAGCCCTCGTTGGTCCTGGCGCATTTCAGTAGCGTGCCCAAGTCTGCATTCTCCCTGGGGATAACCGCGGACGAGAGCGCCAGCAGGTCAGCCTCGAGTTGCAATTCTTCCATGATGGAAGGGTCGAAGCAGGAGAGCACCAGCCGGCCATTTGCTGCATTGAGTACAGGCGGTCTCTCTTTATCATATCTGATGAAGCGTACGCCTTCCCGTCTCGCCTTGAGGTAGTATTTTTCCAGATATCCATAGGTCATGATATCCCTGTAGAGGATAACCACGTCCCGTTCGGGGTTCTGCTCTTTTAAATGCAGGGCGTTCTTGATCGCCGTGGAACAGCAGATTCTGCTGCAATAGGGGCGCTCATCATTTCGCGAACCCACGCACTGGATCATGGCTACCCTGTCTGCCCTGGGAAGTGCGCGCTTGACCAGCTTTTCTTCCAGTTCCATCTGGGTCATCACGCGCTCGTCCTCGCCGTACGCGTAGAGGCCGCGAGGCTTAAACTCCTCACCACCTGTCGCAACAATCACAACGCCGTGCTGCAACTTCGTTTCCTTTTTCGTGGGAGCATGCACCAGGCCTGTTTCGAAATTGCCCTTGAACCCCGAATGGTCTGCCACCCTGGTTTCTGTCATCACGTGGATCAACGGATGCGCCGTAGTCTGCTCTATGAGGTTGGAGAGGAATTCCTGCGTGTCGAGGCCGTCAACCGTGGCGTAGACATGCCTCATGTTGCCACCCAGTTCTGCTTCTTTCTCCACAAGAAAAACTTCGAAATTCTGGTTGGCGAGTTTCAGGGAAGCTGTCATGCCAGCAAGGCCGCCGCCCAGTACGAGCGCTTTCTTGTTCACGTTGACCGAGATCTCTTTGAGCGGCTTGATCTCGTTGGCATTCATGACAGCCATACGCACAAGGGTCTTGGCTTTCTCGGTTGCGCTCTCCTTGTCTTTCTGATGCACCCAGGAACATTGGTCACGTATGTTGGCCATCTCGAACAGGTACTTATTGAGTCCTGCTTCCCTGATCGTTGTTCTGAAAAGAAATTCGTGGGTCCTCGGCGAGCAGGAGGCAACAATGACACGGTTGAGTCGCTGCTCGTCCAGCACCTTCTTCATCTTCTCCTGCGTGTCCTGTGAACACGTGAAAAGATTTTCATCTGCAATCACCACGTTCGGCAGGCTCCTCGCGTACGCCGCAACTTCGGGCACATTGACCACACCGGCTATGTTGACGCCGCAATCACACACAAAGACACCGATGCGCGGTTCTTCATTCGCCACATCCCTCTCTTCAGGCAGCTCTTTGATGACAAGGTTTTTGCCACGCGCCTCTGCAATGACGCTGGCAGCTTCGCATGCTGCACCGGATGCCTGGGTCACCGTCTCCGGTATGTCTTTAGGAGACTCGCACGCCCCGCTCACAAAAATGCCCTCACGCGTAGTCAGCAACGGGTTGCGCGGCGAGGATTTCACAAAACCATATTCGTTCAGCTCGACCCCGAGCACGCCGGCAAGCCTGGCCAGATGTTCGGCGGGCCGCATGCCTACCGAAAGAACAACCATGTCGAACATTTCTGACTTGGTGTTACCATCTTCATCAACGTAAAAGACTTCGATGTCCTTACTCTTCGGATCTTCCAGGAGCCTTGAAATTGCCGATTTTACATAGCGGATGCCGTGCTCATGCTTGGCGCGCTCGTAATACTGGTCAAACCCTTTACCGAAAGCGCGTACGTCCATGTAGAAAATAGTGGGCTCCAGGTCATGCTGATGCTCTTTCGCGATGAATGCTTCTTTGGTGGCGTACATGCAGCAGACCGACGAGCAGTATTCGTGCACCTTGTCCCTGCTTCCCACGCACTGCAGCCACGCAACCTTCTTAGGGATCTTTCCGTCAGACGGACGCATGACGATGCTGCAGGTAGGACCGGTTGCCGAGAGTATCCGCTCGAACTCTGTGCTGGTCACTACGTTCTTGTACTGACCGTAACCCAGTTCCGGCTTCAATGAGGGGTCGTATTCGGTGAGGCCCGCCGCAACAACGATACTCCCGACATTGAGCTTCTCTTCCGTGGCCTCCATCAGGTAGTTAACGGCTTCCGGTTTACACGCCTCTTCGCAGAGTTTGCACCCCAGACATCTCCTGCAGTTCAGGCACCGCTCTGCCTCGGCTCTGGCTGCGGCTTCGTCGAGAGTCAGATCGACTTCATCAAAGCCTGTCCTCTGTTCCAGCGGGATCGCAGGGATAGCCACGCGAACTTTTCGCTCGATATCCAGCGGCGCATGCAGAACCAGCTCATCCTCGCGTGCGAGCCTGCCCTCTCTGAGATCCCTTCCTTCCAGGTAACGTTTTATTGACTCGGCAGCTTTCTGCCCCTGATCTATTGCGTCGATCGCCATCCTCGGTCCGGTGACAATATCGCCTCCGGCAAAAACACCCTTCGCCGCCGTCTCCAGCGTGCAAGCATCAGCCTTTATCCATCCGCCCCGGAAAGGCTCTGTGCTGCTCAGGTCCTTCATGAAATCGGTCTCGGGCGACTGGCCGATCGCGAGGACGACGGTCTCAGCGCTGAAAGCTCTGGCCACATCCACGTCGTAGCAGGGGCTGAAACGGCCGAATTCGTCAAAGACGTTGGTGCACCTTTTGAACTCAATACCTTTCACGCTGCCGTCCGCTGCCCTGATGATGTTCGGTCCCCACGCAGTGTGGATCTTTATCCCTTCCTGCAGTGTCTGCTCCAGTTCCGATTTACTCGCGGGCATCTCTTCCCAGCGCTCGAGGCAGACCATGTGAACATCTTCCACCCCGAGACGCTTGGCCGTGAGTGCAACGTCCACAGCAACATTTCCCCCGCCAACGACGATCACCCTCTTCCCAAGCTGGAGGGGCTTCTTTTCATTGGAGAGTCGCAGGAACTCGATGCCGGTCATCACGCCCCGCGCGTCCTCGCCTTCTATGCCGAGCCTTCTTCCGCCGGAGGCACCGCAACCGATATAGACTGCATCGAATTTCTCGTGAATCTCTTTCAGGGATATGTCTTTCCCGACCCTTATGTTGTAGCGAACCTCGACGCCCGCCTTTTCGACCAGTGCTGTTTCGCGCTCGAGCACGTCTTTGGGAAGCCGGTATGCAGGGATGCCCCAGTAGAGCATGCCGCCCAATTTGCCGGACGCCTCAAATATCGTTACTCCGAAGCCTGCCCTTCTCAGATCGAGAGCGCACGCCATGCCGGAGGGACCGCCGCCCACAATGGCAACGCGTTTACCCCTGTCCTGGCCGGCAACGGGGACGGGTATTTCTCTCTTGCCTATCTCGTAATCAGCAACGAATCTCTTCAGCGCGCAGATCGCGATTGGCTGATCAACTTTCTCGCCCCTGATACAGACACTTTCGCAGGGATGGTTGCAGATGCGGCCGATCACACCGGGAAACGGCAGCCTTTCCCGAATCACGTCGAGCGATTCAAGGTACTTGCCCTGTGCAATGAGCCCCACGTAGTCACGCGCGTTCAGATTGACCGGGCACCTGTTCACGCAGGGAGGGATCTCTCTGTCTATCATATAGGTGGATGGAATGGCCTGCGGGAAACTGATATAGGCAGCGCTTCTGCGGGAGAGGTCTTCGTTGTAATCCGCAGGCACTTCAAGGGGACATTGAGGAGCACAGAGGCCACAGGAGGTGCACTTCTCTTTTATGATCCTTCGCGGTCTCCGTTTGAGCGTGACGGTAAAATTACCCGGCTCACCTTCGAGCGCGACCACTTCGCTCGCCATGAGAAGCTCTATGTTGGGGTTTCTTCCTGTCTCCACCAGCTTCGGTGCCATGATGCACATAGAGCAATCGTTCGTGGGAAACGTCTTGTCGAGCTGCGCCATTTTGCCGCCGATGTTCGGCTTCTCGTCCGCAAGATAGACCTTGAAACCAGCCTCTACCAGGTTGAGGGAGGCCTCCATGCCGCCAATGCCGCCGCCGACAACGAGTACTTTACCGACCTTATCCATGTTGCCTCATCACCTCTTTCTATATACGGGATGCCTTTCTTCGAACCCGACAATCTCGACGAGATTTCGCTTGAGCAGATCTTTCATGTAGTCGAACGTTCTCGACTCATCCATAGAAAGCTCCTGTGCGAGCGCGGGGACCGTGGCATCTTTCTCGGAAAGCGCTTTTAATATCCGGGCCCTGTCAAAGCCTGCGCGCAGAAGGGGGTCAAAAATCAGACTGAACTGCCGCTCGGTGAATGTCTCGCCGTACACATTCTTATCCATGAGGTACGACTTCCGATCGAGGAGCCTTTTCAGTTTCTCCATGCCCTCCGGGTCATACGATTTTATGAAATCAAGCCTTTCCTCTAACTCCATATCAGGCCTCCTTCACCTTCGAAAGCAACGTGTCCGCGGCTATCATATGGGATGCGGCACCCAGCATCTTACCGTAGAGGGAAAGCTCGAACACCTCCGAAAGGAAAAGCACGGGGAGCGCCTCTTTGGTTCTGCCTAAAGAAGGGAGAAGGTCAAGATTCATCTGGCACAAGGGGCAAGGCGTCACTATCGCGTCGGCGCCAAGCACGATGGCCATGTCCACAATCCTGTCAGAAAGTCTCCGGGTCATATCTTTGTTGGTAAGCGTCTTGCTCGCGCCGCAGCACTCCATCTTGAAGGGCCAACGGAGCACGTTAAGCCCGGCCGCAAAAAGCAACCTGTCCATGCTCTCCGGGTTCTCCTTGTCATCGTACGGCTTGACGCGCATCATCCGCGTGAGCACGCACCCGTAGTACGGAACAACTTTCAATGCGGAAAGATCGTACTTCCTGTCGCGCGCCAGTATCTCCACTCCCACGTAATCGTCCAGAACTTCGATAATATTCTTCACTTCAACAGAGGCGCTCGTCTGGAGAGGCTCGATGATGCTGTTCATCTCCTTCTGCAAATCCGCATCAGAGCGGATCATCTCATTGGTCACCTTTGCCCTGTTGTAACAAGCGGAACACGGGGCAAAGAGGTCGCATTCCGCCTTCTCTGCCAGCGCCAGGTTTCTCGCTGCGAGCGCATGGCCGAGCCGTTCGTCTACTGTTGGTGCTGCCGATGCGCCGCAGCAGGACCAGTCATCGATCTCTTTGAGTCTGATCCCGTATCTCCCGAAAATTTTCTGTATGGACGCCTCGTAGAACTTGCTTGACGATTTGAGAGAGCATCCCGGATAATATGCAAGCGTTGCCGCCATCTCACTCTCCTCGGGCCTTTTTAAACAGGGCCTTCATGCCTTCTCTGTCTTTTATATTATGAGGGAGCAGCCCCATTCTCCCCTTCCTCATCATGCCCATGCCCATTTTTGTATCCTCGAAGAAGTTCTTCTTGTCCATCTTGTACTTGAGGATCGTCTCTATTTCGTACAACCTGCCGTGCTTCTTCACGCTGTCGAGGAAGTAATTGTCGAACTTCCACGTATCCAGATTTTTTGCTTTGCCTTCTTTGACTGCAATCTTCCGCAACGTGTCGATCACAAGGGCAATGTCTATATCATTGGGGCAGCGGATACTGCAGGTGGTGCACTGCAGGCAGGACCAGATCATCTTCGAGGTGAGTACTCTCTCCCTTTCGCCCAGGATCACGTACCTCATCAGCCGGTGGGGTGAGAAATCCATCTCAGGGAGCGCAGGACAACCGTTCGTGCAGCGATAGCACTGGTAGCACGCCGCGATGTTCTCGCCCGTCTTCTGTTCCATCTCCCTTAAAAAGCCCGGCCCGCTTGCAGGTCCGGTCATCTGGCCACTCCTCGCATCATCCATGGGTCTCCCTCGCAAGACAACAGCCCGGAACACTCCTGCTCCGGGCCATATTCAAACATTAATATATAAGAATATATTCTATCAGGTCGCAATCTCTTTTTAAACCGCCCTGCCGGTATCAGAGCTCCAACCATGAGTCTGAGTAGAGCGTCTGCCCGAGCAGCACGCGGGCAGTCTTGACGTACTCCACCTCCTCTTTCGAGAGCTTTGCCATATCGACCGGCTCACCATCCATTACCTTGTGCACCAGCGCTTCCAGCCCAGGCATCTTGTCCTGGCAGATGGCTGCCATTTCAGCGTCAAAGGCATCGACTATGGCGGAATACA
The DNA here is from genome assembly GCA_035541455.1 of Syntrophorhabdales bacterium. Taxonomy (NCBI): domain Bacteria; kingdom Pseudomonadati; phylum Thermodesulfobacteriota; class Syntrophorhabdia; order Syntrophorhabdales; species Syntrophorhabdales bacterium. Next base: position 36,665 of record DATKNH010000094.1, on the reverse strand, counting down.
TCCCGTACCTTTTCAACATGATGAGATACGTGCGATTCAGGATTCCCCTGAGATGCCCCGGCGCTCCATTGGAAATGTTCGAAAGACCGCAGGTGGATTTACACGTAGGCGCGATATCCTTCAACATCATGACAAACTCGGTACAGCCCTGGACCTGAATCTGCTGGGTATTGATGGGCAGCACGATCGGGTCTATCCACAGATCGTCCTCGCCAATGCCGAACTCGGCAGCCTTCGCAAGGTGCTCGGCCGCCAGCATGCCCCGCTCATTTGCGTCTCTCGGAATTCCTTCAACGCCGAGCGTGAGAGCAATATAGGGCGCCTTGTATTTCTGCGCCAAAGGAACAAGAACTTCCATGCGTTCCGGCCTGGCCGATACCGAGTTGATCAGCGGTCTACCCTTATGGGCTTTGAGCCCGGCTTCCATCGCCTCTACGTTCGTTGTGTCGAGGGAGAGGGGTATGTTCGGCACAACTTCCTGAACGGTCTTGACAACCCACTCCATCAATTCTGCCCCTGCCTTCCGGGCTGGCCCCAGGTTGATATCGATGAGATCTACGCCCGCTTTTGCTTCAGCTTCTGCCATCTCCCTTATGGGCGCAGGATTACGATCCTTTAATGCCTCGCCGATTTTCTTCGCTATAACGTTCAGATTCTCTCCTATTCGCAGTACCATAGCTCCTCCTTTTCAAAACAGGCTAAAGACTCGCGACTAAAGGCTAAAGGGAAACAAAAAACCCTTCGCCTTTTGCCTTTATCTCTGAGCCCGCATCTATTTCCACTGCTTCAAGAATGCCGGTATATGAGCTGCTTCGCGCGGGCCCACGATGATCTCCCAACCGGGCAACTCCTCTTCCAGATCTCCCATAATGCCTGCGGCATAGCCGGGGATCACGATCTTCTTGTGCGCAACCTTTTCTGCAATGCCGCTCTTCTTGATGAAAGGGCCTACCGCATCGCCCACGAATTTTCCGGCCGCCCAGGCCGTCATGACCGACAACCCCTCGGTATCCATGATACAGAGCCACGTGGGTACCCTGCTGTTTTCTATTTCGCCACTCACGATAAAATAGGTCAATGAGAAATTGCAGGTCACGAGCACAGGCGAGTTCTGGTCAGGATTATTAATCGGGTATATCCCCTGTTCTGTGGTCATTGGCCGTTGCGGGTCAGTGTAGATGTTGAGCCGCTCCAAAAGAAGCGGGAAAACGTTCTCTCCTTCAAAATCGCTCAATACGATTATGCCCGCATACTTTGCGACAAAGAGAGAAGCGATCAGCGTCTCCTTCATCACATCGTCCGTCATCTCGCAGGGGAATGTGATCGTCGGGAAGCCCAAAGGCCTGTACTTGCTGAGCAGTGCAGCCCTGCGGACGAAAATCTGATCCTGGAAAGCTCCTTTTATGTCCCGGGCGCCTGAATCGATGACGAGGTCCTTGAGCCCCATGCCCGTCAGCTTTTCGCTGAGCGCACTTACCTCATCCAGGTTCGCTCCCTTCACTGCGAGAGGGCAGGCGCACTCTTTGGCGAGCGCTCCGAATGCATCCGCGTTTTCTTTTGTTGCAGCATAAATCAGAGGCTTCTTCTCTTTTGCTATGTCCAGTGCTTCCTTCATTGTGCCGGCGTCCGTTGACATGAGGATGATGGCATACGGAGTGGCCGCTGCCTTTTTAACAAGACCCAGAAACTTTTCTTTATTCCCAGTATCCTTGAGCGCGACCAGTTCAGGTCTCAAATTCAGGCCCACACGCTCGAACTGCAGCTCAGCAAGTTTTCCGAAGCGTCTCTCTACCTCAGTATCGGCCGTGGCATCCGTAATAAGGATTGCAAGACCCGGCTTATTGAAAAACGTCTTCTCATGCCTGAAGAGCACTGTTTCACCGCCGACCTTGACGGCATACTCTCCTGTCCCCACTGTCAGAGGCCTGATCGGCGGCGCGCTCGCCTCCGACAGTTGTTCCTTTGCCTCATCGGACACATAGGGGCATTTCTCAAGCTCTGCCTTACCGGCCGCAAGAGCCATGGCAAAGGCAAGACACGTCGGAGAACCGCAATCCCCGCAGTTGGTCTTGGGAAGAAGCTTAAAGATCTGGATTCCTGTAAGTCCCATGTTTGTCTCCTTTCAGTTTTTGGGCACCCGCACGCGGATTACCCGGTCGCCCCTCCGCGGACAAAAGCCTACGGAGCCACCCCTCTCGCGAGCCTCACTCGCCAGAGCTCCCAACCTCGAGGAGAATGCACATAACGGCTTCAGGCAGGTCTTCTGGCTCGGGGTTCATTCTCAAGCTCTCCTTCCCGGGCCACACACCCAGTGGTTTCGTGAGCTCCCGTCCCCCCTTACAGCGGCGGGTCCGCGATGGATTTACACCATCTTCCCTTTTAAAGCGTTGCCGCTACCTGTCGCCCCCTTCATTACAGAATCGAATCCATCGTAAGTGCGGGATGACCTTTCTCCGTTAGGTAGGCCACCACTTCGTCTTCGGTAGTCGCCACAGTCTCGTCGGCGATCATGTCTATCAAGTTCGGTATGCCCAGCTCCTCGGCCCGCTTGACCAGCCGGTCGTGTAACTCCTCCTTCAACCTCTTCGGCATCCAGACCATGCGTGCCAGACCGCCATCGCCGACCAGAAACTTCCTCTGAGTAATGTTGTACTTACTGTGGCCGAGGAATCCCGGTGACTGCGCCCCACCGCCCACGGAACCCGCCAGCGTCGTAAACTTCATGCCGCAGGGGGTCATTCCACTATAATCACGATCAACGGTCATGATGCCGTTGGCCATCGGCAGCACAGCCGCGATACATTCGCAGCAGCCGCACGTGGTCATCGGATCAACCATGAGGCTGTAGAAGCTTACATTGTTGACCTTCTGTCTCGAGGCCTTGTAGACAAAGTCGTTTGCGCCCTTAAACTGTCCGTAACGGGCGTCGAGCACTTCTCCCTTCTGGATAGGCTGATTGGGACCTTCGGGATTGATCTCGTACGAGGCACGGCAGTCCAGCCAGTTATAGGCACCGCAGAGCCCTGTCCGCTCAGGAGCGACAACACAGACATGGCTGGGCGCGAACGACTGGCACAGAGTGCATGAATAGAAGGTATCCACCGACTCGTCCGTCATGTTCTCCACTCTGGCATCACGGTGATTGTAGGATGCCCTCGCCTGTTCGAGGATCTCCTTGACCTTGGGCTCGTCCGTGTAGATCTTCACCTGAATCTTGTCAAAGATTGCTCCGAAGTCCTGGTGGTACTTGGCATGAATGATCTTGCCGATGTGTTCCAGCTTAAAGCCTTTCTCAACTGCCTGCTTGGAGATACGAATCCAGGCTATGTCCCTCTGCCCTATGTGCATGATACCCTGGGCCTGGTTGATCAGATGGTGATTCTGCCGCTCAAGGATCGGCTCGAAATCTTCCTGGAAGTTGCGACCGGCAACCTCAGCCACCATCGCGAAGTGGAGCCGGGTGCCCGCCTGAACATTGCCTACGTCAGGTCCGATCACTTCTACCCTGCCGTCTTCAACCTCTTCCATGCGCCTCGTCGTGGTCCATTCAACCGCGACTGTTTTCCCGCCGCCCATCTCGAGATAGATATCCTCGCCTCTCACACGCTCGCCTTCGAACGCCGGTCCGTAAGAGACAGGCACAGGCACTTTTGCAACCTGCACCTTCAAGCCTCTCACTTCCACTGCCTTCTGGACGATGTGATCGTGTGGAATGTTTGATACAACATGTTCATACGTACAGATACCCGTGGGCAGCACTTCCGGGATGGGCGTGTCAGCGATGGCCGGGAATCCCCAGTTGATGCACCCTGCCGCATTGGCGTACCACTCGTCAGTGACTTCGCCTAACGCCATGACGAACGCATAGGTTCTGTCTTTGTTGTAAATCAGGTTCTTTCTGAAATCGCCCGGCTTGACCCCGCCGAATGCCATGGCAACACGGCACGCAAAGCCTATGGCAAAAACTGCCTGGTAAATATCAGGACCGAAGGAGACAAGTCTTGTGGGCCAACCCACCTGCACGCCAGCCTCCACGAGCTGTTCCGAGAAACGCTTTCCATTGTTCTCGGCACACATGAACACGTACAGATTTTTTTCCTGGAGTTCGAGCGCTATCTTTGCGGCTGTCTGGGCGTCAGGGGCGGCACCTACGATCGCAGCGAATCCAGGGGCCGTGCCGTCAACAAACTCCACGCCCCTTTTCCTGAAGATGAGGTCGCTCGCTGCGCCCAGCCAGATATTCCCGTCGGTCGGGTCCTCGCCGGTCACATAGCAGTTGGGGTTTTCGAGATACCGCATTGCCTCATACAGTTCCTCTACGAAGAACGTTGCCATGCCGGCGTCAAGCGCTGGCGCTAGATACGGCAACGGCGTCTTTTCCCTGACGGGAGACGGTATCAGTTTCCTGCAGAGACTGAGGATCTTATCAAACTCTCCCAGCTTTGAGACCCCGATGCCGGTCATGGCATAGATGATCGGAAGGTAGTAGGCAGTGTTGGGGAAGCCTATCTCCTGGTTGGGCCCATACTTCTCGAGCACCTCTTTGTACTTTGTCTCGACCTTATTGAAGATTTTCTGCGCGCCTCTGATGGCCGCTGATGCAATTATCTTTGACATGCTCCGCCTCCTCGCTTAGTCTAGGGCCCTTCTCATAGCCATATCGAACAGAACTCTTTCCCTGCCCTTGTCCAATCCCAAAGCCTTCCGTTTCTTGTCAATGTGCGCGATCATCATGCCGGCCGCCTTGATGGGATCAGGCTCGAATGCCCACATGCCCTTGTACAATTCCTCATGCTCTTCGAACAGATGCTTCGTCACCTTCTCGCTGCCGAGCGTTGGCCACGTCGTGCCAAAAACCGTATAAACACCGGACGCTACAAAGTACTGACCGATCGCGAGCGCTTTCTCGCTCATCCACTCCGGTGCAGCACCTGCCGCGGGAAGATCGCTGATATCGTCACCCAGGCCGCCTTCTTTCACCAGAGCGGTTGCAGCGACGAGAATTCTGGAGTTGTCAACGCATGCGCCCATGTGGAGCACTGGCGGGATGCCGACTGCCTCGCATACTTCGGCGAGTCCTGAGCCTGCATAGAGCCGCGCTGCCTCAGGCGTGAGAAGGCCTGCCTTGCCGCATGCCATTGCCGCGCAGCCCGTGGTGAGCACAATTACGTCATTCTTGATCAGCTCCTTGATCATGGCGATATGCGCCGAATCATGGATCGTGCGCACATTGTTGCAACCGACAACACCCGCAACGCCCCTTATTCTGCCGTTGACGATATTGTCATTGAGCGGCTTGTAGCTTGCGCGGAAGAGCCCGCCCAGCAGATAGTTTATCGTTTCATGGCTGAAGCCTACGACTGCATCCTGTGACTCCGCAGGAATGTAAACCGCGTGGCGCCTGTTCGGGTAGTTCTCTATGGCCATCTTGAGGATTTTCTTCGCTGTGTCGAGGCCGTGGTCAGGATGGAACTCCATGTGGATGGCGCCTTCGATCTTCGCACGATCGGAGGTGGTCACGAGCTTGGTGTGGTAGCATTCTGCGGCATCGTGGAGGCCCTGCATCTGGCACTGCACGTCCACGGTCATCAATTCCACGGCACCGGTCACCAACGCCAATTCCTGCTGCAGGAAATTTCCCGCGCAAGGTATGCCGTGACGCATAAGCACTTCATTGGCTGAGCAGCACATGCCAGTGAGGTTGATGCCCTTGGCGCCGACTTTTTCGGCAAGCGCCTTTATCTCAGGGTCCTTGCTGGCGGTAACCAGCAGCTCAGGCAGGAACGGCTCATGGCCGTGGACCACGATATTTACCTGATCTTCCTTGAATACACCCGTGTTGAACGTTCCAAGAATGGGTACCGGTGTGCCGAACATGATGTCCTGCAAATCGGTCGAGATCATGGAGCCTCCCCAGCCGTCGGCTAACGCAGTGCGCGTTCCCTGCAGCATGAGGTGCTTGTAATCCTGGTCCACGCCCATGTGGGTTCTGTGCATGATCTCTACTACTTCACGGTCGATACCCCTGGGGACAACGCCCAGCTTTCTCCAGATCTCCTGCCTCTTCAATGGTGCCTTCTTGATATAGACGAGCTCTCCATCCTGCTTCCCGAACTGTTCGAGCGCCTTTTTACCGATGTCAATTGCGATCTCCCTGAGCTCTCTGCCCTCGGTTTCAATGCCATAGTCGAGTGCCACCTCGAGGAGCTTCACTTCGTCTTTGATAGCGAACCCTTGGGCCTCGTCCTGTGCAGTTTTCAGAAAAGTCTCTGCGACTTCTCGGGCATGGTCAGAGTGGGACGCGGTTCCTGCAGCGATCTTACGCGCGAAGTTTCTCGACACGATCGTCTCGATGGTCGCACCGCAGACGCCGGCTCGATCCTTCTCTTCGCCGGCCTTCTTTGGTCTGGGGAGCCTGCAGGGTCCCATGGCGCAGATTTTACAACAGCTTTCCTCAACGCCTATCGGGCAGGGTTTCAGTTCATCAGCCCTGAAAAAGACGGTGCTCACGTTCTCTTTCTGGGCCTTCTCTATCAGCGTGATTGCTGCGTTATCAATACTTCTCACTTTGTCCTTACCTTTTTCGTCTGCCATAAGTCCCCCTAATTTGTTAACTCTTTAATCATATCCCGCACCAGTTTGATAGCGTCGGGATGTCTCATGATCAGGATATCTGCTCCGGCAACAAGAAAGGACATTGCGGTAACAGCCTCCATGAGGATAGATCTTTTCTTTTCGTCACCCAGTTTCGGGTTCTCCTCTTTCTTCACCTTGGTCTCTTTTGTCTTCCAGACCTCGTGCGCCATGTTGCACACGAGCGGAAACTGGAGCTTCACGTCCTCCTGAGTCAGAGCTGCCATGCGGTCACGCTCCATCACTGAGTAGCCGTACTCCAGACCGTAACCCAAGCCGCCGACGGTCGGGTCGATCATCAACTTCTGTTCAGGCATGCCGAGGTTACCGAGGAGAATGTTGAGCTGCTTGGCAAGGTTGACATCTATAGGTGTAGACGCCATCACCACCTGTTGGTACCCGATAGCCATTGCGCCGACCTGCTTGTAGTTTTTTTCAACGACGGGGCCTATAGCGACATTCTTGCCCTCGCACACTTCTGCAACCCTTCGCAGGAGTTGCGCGTCCTTCTCGTCATTGCCGCATCCCCAGACAATCAGGGGCACGCTTATGGCATCGGCAACGCTTTTCACCAGCTTCACCGACTCTTCTGCGTCCCTGTTCATGCCATTCGGGTCCGCGCTCTTAAGAAGGAGAGCAATCAGCTCGGCGCCATAAGCGTCCTGAGATTTCTTTGCCCAGGCAACGGGATCGCTGATAACATCCTTGTACGGCTCAACGGCCCACTCCTGCCAGTCTTCCGGGGGGTAGTCCCATACTTCGAAAGCTACCCTGGGAGGGTTAGGCATGCTTCCCTCAAAAAGATGGAACGGGTAACAACTCTCTCCTCCCACCTTTATGGCTTGCGGTCCGGAACCGATAGAGACTTCTTTTATACTGCCTGTGTACGTGATCTTGGGAATCTGGAAAGCCATGAAGTACCCCCTTTCTTAAGCCTCCTGTTTTCTCTTCTCACTCCCGAACCAGTCTTTGCTGTACCAGTAACGGAGTGCCGTTTTCAGATAGTTGAGCCGATCCTGTTGTGATTCCAGCTTTTGTTCCCAATCACCCTTTGTGTCCGGTTTGCCTGGTTCGTACGTGGCTCCGAGCACCTTAACTTTCTTGCCGTCGAATGATTCCTTTTCTTCGTACTGATACTCTCCCATGGGAACCTCCCTCCAGTCTTGGTGACGACTGATGCGTCACGTCATGCGTTTATTACTTCACGTTTGCCGCTACTCTTGCCGCCTTCAACGTGTTGAGCATGAGCATCGTAATGGTCATGGGACCTACGCCACCCGGAACGGGTGTTATTGCAGAAGCCTTCTCCTTGACGCCATCGTAATCCACGTCGCCAGCGAGCTTCGCCTTGCCTTCGGGAGTCATGCCTATCCGGTTGACGCCGACGTCAATCACAACAACACCTTCTTTGACCATGTCAGCGGTAATGGCCTTGGGACGGCCCGCGGCCACGATAAGGATGTCGGCACGTTTCGTGTGAAATGCCATATCCTTTGTGGCAGTGTGGCACACGGTCACGGTGGCGTTCGCGCCTTTGGCCTTCTGAAGCATCATGTTGGCAATCGGCTTACCCACGATGTTGCTCCTGCCGACGACTACCACCTCTGCTCCGTCCGTCTTGACGCCGCTGCGAACAAGGAGTTGCTGAATACCATAGGGTGTACACGGATAGAAATTCGCCTCACCGATTACAAGCTTTCCAACGTTCACCGGGTGAAAAGCATCCACGTCTTTGTTGGGATCTATTGCATAGAGCACCTTGGTCTCGTTGATGTGCTTCGGCAGAGGCAACTGCACAAGGATGCCGTGGATCTTCGGATCCTTGTTATATTTGTCAATCAGGGCAAGGAGAGCCTCTTCGGTAAGGTTCTCCGGCTGGTCATCCTGTATGGAGAAGAACCCCAGTTCTTTTGCCGTTTTTCCTTTAGCTGTCACGTAGCTGACTGACGCGGGATTCTGGCCTACAAGAATTGTAACCAGCCCCGGCACCACACCGGCCTTCTCTTTCAGAGCAGCCGTTTCCTGCTTTATTTCCTCCCGTATCTCTGCCGCGATCTGCGTGCCGCTTATGACCTTTGCTGCCATGATTCTACTCCTTTCCAGATAAAGTTTTCTCGAAGACGCTGTAAGCATCCTTCAGGGCCACTGATCTGCCGTCCAGGGAAAAGACGGTGTATCCTCGCACATCTCCTTCAGCGATCCCGGTATCGTAGCGGATGATTCCAGCCACGTCGATGCCCTTCTCTTCCGCAAGCTGTTCCAGGCCGCTTCTGTCCTCATCCTTTAGACGATTGATAATCGCATGGGTGTGCGCGATATTCAAGTTGAGTTCACCCACCAGTTCCATGATCCTCTTGGCAGTCAGAAGGCCACGGGCTGAAGCGTCGGAAACAACGTAAAGATGATCAACGTCCGTGGTCACGAGCCTGCTCATGTGTTCCATGCCTGCTTCATTGTCGACCACGACGTACGCATAATTATCTTTGAGGAGGTCTATATGCTTTTTTGCAAGGCTGTTTGCAGCGCAGTAGCAGCCAGTACCCTCCGGTCTTCCCATCACCAGCAGGTCAAAGCCTTTGCTCTCGATGATCGCCTGGTGTATTTTCATTTCCATCCAGGTCTCTTTGTCCATCCCTACAGGCACTTCTTTTTTTAAGAGCTCCCGGGCGTCACCAATCGTCACATGAACTTCGGTGCCCAGAATTTCATTGAGATTCGAGTTCGGGTCTGCATCAACCGCAAGGATCGGAGCCTCTCTGGCCACCTCGACGAGGTACCTGACGAGCATACCGGTTATGGTGGTCTTGCCCACTCCTCCTTTTCCTGCAAAAGCACATACTTTAGGCATTCGAAACCGCCGCTTCCTTTCCCGCCCTCAACTGTTCTAATACTGCAGGAAATGCTTTCTCGTCCGTGTGCGGCAGGAACATCGCGGCGATAAACTCATCCATGAATGTCGTGCTGTTGGAAAGCTCGATGTTCGTCATGGTCCGTGCGATCCTCTCTGTTTCTCGCAGCAGTTCTCTGGAGAAAGAGAGGAGTCTTGCACCGAGAAGCGACCCATTCCCTACGAAGATAAATTTCTCAGAAGACACATCGGGAAGGAGCCCTATCATCTGAGCTTTTTCGACGTCGATGTAATGGCCGAACCCGCCGGCAATAATTATAGTGTTCACATCCGCGAAAGAGAGGCCTACATTCTCGAGCAACACCTTGCAACCGGCGTAAATAGCGGCCTTTGCCCGTATAAGATTATCCAGGTCAACTTCAGTCAATACGATATCCCTGCCGATCTGCGTGTCGGCAGCATACGCCAGCACATACTCGAAGCCGCTATCTCCCTCTCTCACTCTTTTCGTCGGGAGATCTCTTTCAAATTTCCCGTTCTGGCCGATGACGCCTGCCTCGAGAAGCTCGGCGACAGCGTCGATGAGGCCAGAGCCGCAGATCCCTGCCGGCTTCACCCGGCCTATCGTAAGGATCATGGGTTCAAGGGTCGTGGGGTTGATACGCACCTGCTCAATCGCCCCCCTGCCGGCACGCATCCCAAATTTGATGCCGCCGCCTTCAAAGGCAGGCCCTGCCGAGCAGGAAGCGCAGGTGAGCCAATCCTTGTTACCCACAACGAGCTCGCCATTGGTGCCTATGTCCAGGAACAGGGTAATGTCCGATCTCTTGAACAGCCCTGAGCCGAGAACTCCCGCAACGATATCGCCGCCCACGTAGGAGGCAACGCAAGGGAACAGGTAGATATGCACGTGATCCTTCACATTCAGGCCGAGGTTAATGGCCCTTACCGGTGGGATGAAGTTGGCAGTGGGCGTGTAGGGTGAAAGCATTATGTAGCGGGGGTCAAGGCCCAGCGCAAGATGCGTCATGGTAGTATTGCCGGCAAACACCAGGTGAGATATACGGTCAACACTTACTCCGCTCATTTCAAGCAATTCTTTGATGATGCCGTTGATGGTCCCGATAACAACTTCCTGGATCCGCTTGAGCCCACCTTGTTTCTGTGCATAGAGTATTCTCGTGATGACGTCTTCGCCGTAACTGATCTGCGCGTTGTAATCAGAGGCCTCCCCGAGGGTGCACACCTGCACGCCGTTCTGGGAATCCTCAATCCGCCTGTACACGCTGCAGTTGGCGAGATCGAGCAACTGCCCGCACACGGTCGTAGTCCCGATATCGATGACTATTGAATAGTTCTTGTCCTCCACATTGCCGGCTTCTACGTTGATGAGCTTCAGGCCTCTTCGCGTTTCGACAAGCGTGAGTGTAATTTTCCAATCAGAGGCACGCAGGATGCCTGCCAGTTTCATCAACACTTTAAAATCAACTGAGACGTCTTCAATCTCGTGCCTTTTACGCAACTCCCGCATAAGCCGGCCAAGATCATTGATATTGTCTTCAACCGACGGGGGTTCAAGCTCAAGATACTTTTTGAAGACTGAGGGATCGACTTCCCAGGCACCAACAAGCTGGTCCAGGTCGGCGGGCGTCAGCACGTGAGATGTTTCCCTTTTGCGCCTGAGTGCGGCGCGGTCCACCTGGGACTCGAAGGGAATTTCTACGACTACATCACCCAACGACCTCGTCATGCAGGCAAGCCGTATCCCGTTCTCATATTCCCACTGCGCGATCTTCGGGTGAGGTGCGGAGGCGACATTGCCTTCGATCACCTTTATCCGGCACTTGCCACATGCGCCATTGCCGCCGCAACTCGCGTTGATGTGAATACCCGATTTCATTGCAAGATCCAGGATGCTCTCTCCTTCTTCTGCCACGAACATCCTGTCGCTTGGAAGAAACCTCACCCTGTGCCCGTCAGCCATTAGAATTCAAACCTCGCCAATGAGCTTTCGCCTGCGGCGCGGGAACACATGGCTTTCGACTGTCAGCGCCTCACATGCTCGCACAGCCGCTAAGGGCATCACCTTCAATTCTATGTTCACTATTCTAAACGATGCACATACCATACACTTTTTCAATACTGACGTCAAGCTTGTCAAAGCCCTTCAAAGCTCCCTAATTTAGGCATGTTGACATCAACCCGCATAACGAAGTATGCTGAGTCAACAAGTTCAGCACAGTGAATAAATGTACAAAGCCCCAGCACTCAAAAAGGCACTGGAAATAATAAGGCTGATCATCGACGAGAACAGACCCCTCGGCGTGACCGAAATTGCCCGCGTGCTGGGTTTGAGCAAAAGCACTACCTTCGGCATACTAAGTTCTCTCGAGGAAGAAGGGCTGTTGGCGAAAGTCGATGCCACAAAAAAGTACTTGGTCGGAGGAGCGCTCTTCGAATTGTCAAAGAGAGTACTGGGCGCCAGTGACCTGCCCGGCACGGCTCGATCTTTCCTGGAGAGACTCGTGGAACAGGTTGACGAGACTGTCTTCTTAGGCGTGCGGGAAGACGAGGCGGTACGAGTTCTTGACGTTGTAGAGCCTAGAAAAGAGTTGAAGATCTCATCGCCGATAGGAGCCAAATTCGCCCTGACGGCCGGCGTCCTCGGTAAGATATTCCTTGCCCCCCTCCAGAACCAGGAGATCCTCGCACTGCTCGCCAAATACCACCTGCGGCGATACACGGATAACAGCATCACCGATACCGCCGGATTCCTTGAAGAGGTCGAAAAGACCAGGTCTCGCGGATATGCCGTCGATTTCGAGGAGTACCTCACCGGCATGAGAGCCGTAGCTACACTCATATATTCGGGACGCCTGCCTGTCGCTGCCCTGTGGGTCGTCGGTTTCACCAGTTCCATGAATGATAACAAGTTGCCTCACATCATTAGACACTTAAAGCAGGCAGCAGAAGAGATAACGATGCGACTCTCTCCTTTTTGCAACGAAAGGTCGGCCGGGCATGATGTAGAAACTCCGCCGGCACCGCCCGAGACATCCCTGCGGCAGCCACAGCACTAGTCCTCCATCCTGCCCGGCTTCGCAACCGGGTTTACGCCTAGAACAACCCTGTTACCTTGCCCGTGTTCACATCCACGTCGATTCTTCTGTAGGCGGGGTCAGAACCAGTACCAGGCATAAGACTGATAGCACCCGTGACCGGGCAGAGGAACCGTGCGCCTGAGAATATCAGGATATCCCTGACCGGCAGCACCCAACCCTTGGGCACACCCTTCACGTTCGGATCGTGCGAGAGACTCAGGTGCGTCTTTACCATCATCGTGTAGTATGTTTTCTTTTCCGGATCTGACTCGAAAGCCTTTGCTTTCGCTTCAGCTTCCGGCGACCACTGGACACCATCGGCACCGTACACGTTCTTGGCAATCGCCTCCACCCTCTGGCGAAGCGGCATCTCAAGCGGGTAGAGGAATTTGAAATCTGATTTCTCTTCGCATGCGTCGACCACCGCATCAGCCAATTCCAGGGCTCCATCGCCGCCGTTGAGCCAGTGGGTGGAAAGTGCCACTCTCGCCCCTTCGGCCTCGCCGAGCTTGCGCAACAGAGCTATCTCGTCTTTTGTATCCGTATGGAACCCGTTAATACAGACGACGGGCTTCATCCCCGACTGCTTTATTGTCTTGATGTGGTGGACCATGTTGGCCGCACCCTTTTCGAGCAACCCGAGGTTTTCCTTCTTGTATTCATCGGGAAGGGGAAGCCCCGGTGCAACCCTTGGGCCGCCGCCGTGCATCTTGAGTGCGCGGATTGTTGTGGTGAGGACTGAAACGTTCGGCTTGAGCCCGCTCTCTCTGCACTTCACATTCCAGAATTTCTCGAAGCCGATGTCCGCTGCGAAACCGCTCTCAGTTACGTTGTAATCAAAGAGTTTCAGAGCAACGCGGTCGGCGATTATGGACGATTGACCGACTGCTATGTTGGCGAAAGGTCCTGCGTGTACAAAGACCGGTTGTCCTTCTACAGTCTGCAGCAGTGTCGGGTTCACGCTCTCCCTCATAAGAGCAGTCATTGCGCCCGCAACTTCCAGGTCTTCACAGGTGACCGGTTTCCCGCTCCTGTCGTAAGCCACCGTGATCTTGCCCAGTCTCTCGCGGAAATCCTTGAGGTCTTTCACGATGGCGAGAATAGCCATTACCTCTGAACTGACCGCTATATCAAACCTGGACTGCATGAGATACCCGTCCATCTTCCCGCCCAAACCTATGACCATGTTGCGGAGCGACTGTGCGCAAAAATCTATAATCCACCCCATCTGCACGTTCTTTGGATCAACGTCAAGCCGCTTTAGGTTTCTCTTTGCCAGTTCGGCATCCGAATAGTTTCTTTCATGCTGCATGCGCGCCGTGAGCGCCACCATTGCGAGATTGTGGGCATTCATAATGTTGTTTATATCGCCGGTTAGACCCAAAGAGAACTCGGTTAGAGGGATTGCCTGCGCATTGCCGCCACCTGCAGCACTCCCTTTAATGTTCATAGTGGGCCCGCCGGACGGTTGGCGTATCGCCCCGCACACGCTCTTCTTGCGTTTTCCAAGACCCTCGATGAGGCCCATGGATGTGGTCGTTTTGCCTTCGCCTAAGGGCGTCGGTGTTATGGCAGTCACCTCTATGTACTTTCCGTCAGGTCTATTTTTCAATCTGTCAATTATCTTCATGAAATCGACGCGTCCTATCCGGCCGTAGGGCATGATTTCATCTTTTTGCAGCCCCATCTCATCACCCAATTGCCAGATCGATTTCATCTTCTCTTCCGCAGCTTCAGAAATTTGCCAATCCGCCATCTTTGTCGCGTCGTACGACATACTAGCCTCCTTGAAGTGGTATATACTGCATATTCTTCTGGTGTGTGAGGATGATATACTAAGATAATCTACAATTTTGTCAAGTTAAATTTCTCAAGTTCGCAAGCTTGCGATATTTTTCACGAAGATACGTCAAAACGCGAATTTGGAATTGAAGCATCCTTGCACAATCAGAGTTGCGCAATAGTCCCGTTTTCGAGGTATAATAATCTACAAAGCAGCGAAGATTGACGGGCTACGAAACGGGCACAATTGACCGACTGGAAAGGCAGAAAGCCCGGTACAGATTGGTTGGCTCGCACTCGTCAGGTTACGGCAGACCGCGAGACGTAGGAGAATCCATGGGTGATATCAGAAAAATGTTTGATCCGAAAAACATCGCTCTTTTTGGGGCTGGTGACGGACGGGGAGCGTTCGAAGCAAGACTCATTACCAATCTCAACATCGCTGGAGGACGGAAGATATTTCTGGTGGGCATCAGGAATGACGATCTGCCGGTTCAGAACTGCTTCCCTGACATGGAAAGTGTCCCCGAAAAGGTTGACCTTGCAGTCGTGGCGGCCCCTGCGCCGAAGGTGCCGGCTATAATCGAATCCTGTGGAAAGGCAGGCGTTGAAGGCGCAGTCATTGTTTCCAGCGGCTTCAGGGAAGTAGGCGAAACGGGCAAAAAACTCGAAGAGGAACTTAAAGAGATCCGGAAGCAGTACGGCATCAGAATCCTCGGCCCCAACTCGGCCGGGATTATACGGCCCGCTATAGGACTGAACACATCGCGCTTCGAGCTGCAACCGGAGAGAGGGAACATCGCGCTCATATCTCAGAGCGCGTCAGTGGGAGGCGTTGTGCTTGATCGGGCAACGACGGCTCACGTTGGCTTCAGTATGTTCGTCTCGCTTGGCTCCATGATCGATATCGGTTTTGGAGATCTCATCGATTTTGTGGGCGAAGACCCTCAGACGAGGAGTATTATCCTTTACATGGAGACTGTGGGAGAAGGGCGGAAATTCGTAAGCGCTGCGCGCGGTTTCGCGCGCAACAAGCCCATCGTGGTTATGAAGCCGGGGCAATCCAAGGAGAGCGCCAGAGCCTCGCTGTTTCACACAGGCTCCATGGCCGGCGATGACGCAGCCTACGATGTGGCGTTCAAACGTGCCGGCGTTGTTCGGGTAAAGGAAGTTTCCGATCTGCTCAACGCAGCCGAAGTGCTTCACTCCGCCAATCTGCCTGCAGGGCGAAGAATGGCGATCATAACGAACGCAGGAGGTCCCGGTGTAATAGCGACAGACGTCCTGATGGCATCGGGCGGCAGGCTTGCCCGGCTGACGGAAAAAAGCATTGAAGAATTGAGCAGCTTTCTGCCTGCCCACTGGAGCAAGGGTAACCCTGTAGATCTCTTTGGAGACGCCGATATCGAGCGTTATACAAGAGCCGTCACCGTCTGCCTGAACGATCAGGGTGTAGACGGCATCCTTGTAATCTACATTGCCAAGAAAGTGTTCGATAATGCGGCCGACCCGACCCAGCTTGCGGAGGCCGTTGCTGCCATCGCGAAAAACGCACACAAACCGCTGATAACCACGTGGATGGGCTCAAAGAATATAGAGGAAGGCAGGGAGATTCTAAAAGAACACAACATTCCCACATATGAGACACCCGAAGAAGCGATCAAGACGGTGCTCTACATGTACAGGTATAAAAGAAACCTGGAGCTCCTGTATGAGACTCCCGATGAGCTGCCGGTTGATCAAGCGCCTCCCAAGAACCACCTCAAGGTTTTTATCCGGAAAACCCTCAAGGAGGGAAGACGAGTTCTCACGGAAGAGGAGTCAAAAGATTTTCTCAAGAACTACGGAATTCGTAGCACCGCCCCTTTTCTGGCTACCAGCGTGGAGTCGGCAGCAGTCTGGGCAGAGCGCATAGGGTACCCGGTTGTTCTCAAGATCGTCTCTGCGGATGTAGTCCATAGAAGTGAAGTAGGTGGCATGGCGGAAGTTTACTCACCAGGAAAACTGAAAACGGAGCACGCAAAGATACTGGAGCGGGTAAAGGCTAACGCTCCGGAAATATCGGTTTCCGGCATCACTGTCGAGAAGATGATCGAAAACATCGATTACGAGCTGATCCTCGGCTCAAAGAAGGATGAGGATTTCGGGTCAATAATCTTATTCGGCATGGGAGGAAAGGGAACAGCGCTCGTAAAGGATTTTTCCATCGGCCTGCCTCCATTGAACCAGACCCTGGCGAGACTCATGATAGAAGAGACGGGCGTTTACAAGCTGCTACGCGGTTTGCGCGGTAAGAAGGCAGCGGACCTTCGCGAGCTCGAGCAGATCATTGTCAGCTTTTCGAATTTGATAGTCGACTTTCCTGAAATAGCTGAGATGGAGATAAACCCCATCGCGATATCGGATGGCACGCCTTACGCGGTCAATGCGCGGATTGTGCTGGAAAAGAACACGCCCGATTCATCGGTTCAATATCCTCACCTGGTAATCACGCCCTACCCTACCCGGTACGTGAGCCACTGGCTATTTCCTGACGGCAAGGATGTAGTGTTACGGCCCATAAGACCCGAGGACGAACCGCTGGAGCACGAATTACTTACCTCCCTGTCCGACGCGTCCATGCGTACGCGGTTCTTCACGGTCATTAAGGATATCTCTCACGAAATGCTGGTCAGGTTCTGCAATATCGATTACGAGCGGGAGATTGCTATTGTTGCCGAAGTGAGAGAGAATGAAAGAAGGAAAATGATCGGGATCGGAAGGCTGATCATCGACCGCGAGTTTAAATCGGGAGAGTTCGCAGTCCTCGTTCACGACAATTATCACGGCAAGGGACTGGGGTACAAGCTTGT
Source organism: Syntrophorhabdales bacterium (assembly GCA_035541455.1). Lineage (NCBI taxonomy): Bacteria > Pseudomonadati > Thermodesulfobacteriota > Syntrophorhabdia > Syntrophorhabdales > Syntrophorhabdales bacterium. Next base: position 19,449 of record DATKNH010000094.1, on the reverse strand, counting down.
GGACGTGTTAATCGGCATTGGCGAGGAGAAAGGTCTCCAGAATATTTACGGAGAAGTGCTGACTGGAAACGATAAAATGTTGGCGGTTTGTAGAAAGCTCGGTTTCACGATTGAATCGACGGATGAAGACATGACGAGAGTAGTCCTTCCGCTGTGATGGGGCTCATCGACAATAGCGTATAGCGTGCTGCATAACAGTTAAACCCGCTTCTCTTGACAGATTGGCCTACCCGTTACGCAGCCGTATCACGCGACTCAGCGATCAATTACTGCTGCCTTACGGGACTCCGGTTGTATCGCTGCGTCGAGTGCTTCCGCGAGCGCGGTGCACTCTTCTGCCTCATCAAGCCTTCCCCTCTTTCTTGCGCCGTTGGCGTAGATGAGACATTTCTTCTGGAGCTCGGCGAGAGTGAGCGCTCTCTGCTCAGGCGTCAGAATCTGCTGGGAAAGTATCTTTCCAAGGCTCTTGATCCGGAACCGGTCCATCGCTTCATAGCGACGGGAGAGTTGATCTGCGTGACCTCCCTGCTTTACGATGAGGGGTTTCTTCACGAACGATACCGGATAACGGCAGGTGATGCGCAACCACATGTCGTAGTCCTCGCATACGGGCAATGATTCGTCAAACAGCCCCACATCATCAAACACGTGCCTCTTGATAAGAGCGGACGAGGGGCTGATAATGCAGAGGGGAAGGCAGTGTTCATAAATGAACCCTGAGTATTTCCTATGTTTGTGCCCCTGGTTGAGCCATCTGCCATTCCGTATCCAGATCTCGTCTGTGTAGCATATCAGGCTCTTCTCTTTTTCCATCACCTCTAGCTGTGCCGACAGCTTGCCCTTTTTCCAGAGGTCATCCACATCCAGAAAGGCAATGTAGTCGCCCTTCGCAAAAGCAATTCCTGCGTTGCGCGCACTGGATATCCCACCGTTTTCTTTCCAGACATAGTGGAGCGGGAGGCCCAGCAGTTCATCGATAGAACCGTCTGTGGAGCCGTCATCAATGACGATGATCTCCAGATCCCGGTAGTCTTGAGCCAGGACCGAATCAACCGCGGCTTTCAAGTATGCGCGCCGGTTATGGGTTGTGATGATAACCGTCACCATGTGTTGCCCATTCCGCCTATTATACACTAACTGCGATCCGCCCCCTAAACGCCGCAGTTCTCCGTTTCATCCCAATTGCCAGGATTTGTGCTTTCTCGATGTATCGATCGCAGCTGCACCCTCGCGATTGGCGACAAAAGCTGGAGCTGGCAAGCCGGCAGTTCACTGGTTTCGGTCCAAGATTAAAAGAGTATCGGGTTTGATGCTGTGACGGGGAGTCGTTCGGAAGGTGCATTTATAGTAAATCGTAAGAAATGGCGGGGACGACGAGACTTGAACTCGCGGCCTCCGGCGTGACAGGCCGGCGTTATAACCAACTTAACTACGTCCCCGCTCTTGTGCTCTTTTCATGGTAGGCGGGACAGGTTTTGAACCTGCGACCCCCGGCTTGTAAGGCCGATGCTCTCCCGCTGAGCTACCCGCCCTCCTTGCAGGTATGATAGCAACTCCGGCGAAAAAAGTCAAAGTATGCGAGCCTCTACGCCAGCTTGAACGCCAGCGCCCCAAGCGGTGGGAGAGTCAATCCAATCGAGTAGGGTCGTCCATTCCACCACACGTCTTCAGCATGCACTCCGCCGCGGTTGCCGACATTGCTTCCCCAATAGAGTGCGGAATCGCTGTTCAGTATCTCCCTGTAGTAGCCCCACCTCGGCACACCCACTCTGTAACCCTCTCTCACGACAGGCGTGAAATTGAAAACAAAGAGGGTGAAGTCGTTTCTATCCTTAGCCCTTCTCACGAAGGAGACAACGCTATTGCTGAAATCCCCGAAGTCAACCCACTCAAATCCCTCATGGGTAAAATCGACCTGGTGCATTGAATGCTCACGCTTGTAGAGTTCATTCAAATCCCTCACAAAGCGCTGGAGTCCCCGGTGAGGCTCGTATCCCAGCAGATGCCAATCAAGACTCGTTTGCGAGTACCATTCAGACCACTGGCCGAATTCGCCGCCCATGAAGAGCAGTTTTTTGCCGGGCTGGGCGTACATGTAACTGTAGAGAAGCCTCAAGTTCGCAAATTTCTGCCACAGGTCTCCAGGCATCTTGTCGACAAGAGAGCGTTTGCCATGCACTACTTCATCGTGGGAAAGAGGCAAAATAAAGTTCTCTGTGAACGCGTAAAGAAGAGCAAACGTCAGATTGTTCTGGTGGTGCTTCCGGTAAATCGGATCCCTTGAAAAATAGTCCAGTATGTCATGCATCCAGCCCATGTTCCATTTCATGCTGAAGCCAAGCCCTCCGACGTAAGTCGGGCGGGATACCATGGGCCAGGCAGTTGACTCTTCCGCCACAGTCAGTATGCCCGGGTGGGCCCCGTGCACAACTTCATTAAACCGTCTGATGAAAGCCACAGCCTCCAGATTTTCATTCCCGCCATACTTGTTCGGCGTCCAGTCCCCTGGTTCTCTTGAGTAATTAAGGTAAAGCATCGATGCCACAGCATCCACGCGCAATCCATCTATGTGATACTTGTCCAGCCAGAATAATCCGTTTGCTATAAGAAAATTGGCAACCTCTTTTCTGTCATAATTGAAAATCAGGGTGCCCCAATCCCGGTGCTCCCCTTTTCGTGGATCTTCATGTTCGTAAAGGGCTGTGCCGTCGAAGTAGCCAAGCCCGTGAGCGTCTCTGGGGAAGTGAGCCGGCACCCAGTCTATGATTACACCGATCCCGGCCTTATGACACTGATCCACAAAGTACATGAAGTCCTCAGGTTGACCATAGCGGCTTGTGCACGAATAGTAACCCGTGGTCTGATAGCCCCATGACTCATCGAATGGATGCTCGCTGATCGGAAGAAGCTGAAGATGCGTATAGCCCATCTCCTTCACATACGGCACGAGAGAGTGGGCCATTTCCCTGTATGTCTCCCAGCGGTTCCCTTCCTCGGGGACTCTTCTCCAGGAGCCGAGATGCACTTCATAAATTGAAAGCGGCCCTTCGAACAGGTTTTTCTCCCGCCGTTCTTTCATCCACCCTTCATCGGACCACGCGTAACGGTCGATATCCCACACCACAGAGGCGCTCTTTGGTCGAAGTTCGCTGTAGAAAGCGTAAGGATCGGCTTTGTCCATAAGAACCCCTTTGCCCCTCGACTTCACCTCGAATTTGTAAAGAGTCCCTTGACCAAGCGAGGGAATAAAAAGCTCCCAGACACCCGACGAACCTCGCACCCGCATTTGATGACGCCTGCCGTCCCAGTCGTTAAAATCACCTATAACGCTCACCCTCTGTGCGTTGGGAGCCCAGACAGCAAATAATACCCCTGGTGTGCCATCAACAACGATTTGGTGTGCACCCAGTTTTTCATATTTCTTGTAATGCGTTCCCTCCCCGATCAGATAGAGGTCGTACTCCGTGAGCACCGGCAGAAAGGAATATGGATCCACAAATTCTTCTTCGCGGCCATCGTTGCGTGTAATCCTGAGGCGGTAAGAGAATATCTGATCGGTATTCTTTGCTATCGCTTCGAAAAAACCGTCCGGGTGAAGTTTTTTCATCGGGCAGATCTCTGCTGTGTCCAACCTGACCACACGTGCCTCCGTGGCTTCAGGAAGAAAGGCGCGCACAGCCACTGCCTGCTTCCCTCCCGAACGAAGCTGGTGAGCACCCAGAACTTCGAAAGGATCGTGATGCGCTGACCTGACAATTTTTTCTACATCCTGCTTGGATACCATTCCGTCACCCTTGATTCACGGAGTCGTTTACTATAGAGACATTATACCTTTTCCCCGCCCTTTCGCAAAGCATGACTATGCGCGAAAGCCCATCTCGCTTGAATTGGACCACCATCTGGTATATATACTATCTCAGTGAATCTAAGACATCTGGAGACGTTTCTGAAGATAGTCGAACTGAAGAGCTTCACCAAGGCCGGAGAGGAGCTCCACCTCACACAGCCCACCGTGAGCAAACAGATGGTCGATCTGGAGACCTCATTTGGCATACGCTTCATAGATCGCACCAAGCGGGGGCTTGCTCTGACCAGGGCAGGAGAAATTCTTTTCCGATATGCCAAAGATTTCATCGCGCTGCAGGAAGAAGCAGCGGCCGCCATAGCAGCCTTTAAAGGGCTCCGGCTGGGCACTATCCGCATGGGGGCAAGTAACATACCTGGTGTGTACGTGCTTCCGCCGATCCTGAAACTATTCAGAGAGAACTACGAAGGAATTCAACTCCAGCTGACCATATCTGATACGGGAGATATAACGGACAAGGTTGAGCAAGGGGATTTTGACATTGGATTTGTAGGTGCAAAAGATGAAACACGGAAGGTCGCGTATCAGGCTTTCCTCGATGACCTTATCGTATTTGTAGCACCGCCGACCTATGCAGATTCAATCGACATAGAAGAAATGAAGCGCTGCCCCTTGATCACGCGGGAAGCCGGTTCAGGCACACGCAAGTGCTTTGATCTTGCCTTGCGAAAAAAAGGAATCGGACCGGGAGATATGCAAATAGTCGCAGAGTTGGGAGACACGCAAGCAATCAAGGAAGCAGTCAAGCAAGGTATGGGTGTCGCCTATGTGTCGCTGCGGGCAGTCAGAGACGAGGTAAAGAACCATAGTCTCAAGGTCCTTAACGTCGATGGTATCCCAGGCGTCAAACGTTCATTTTACACAATCCTCAAGAAGGGAAAAAGTCAGTCGCCACAGGTGCAGGCTTTTCTGAAAACGATACATGAATGGAGAAAGAATGATACGATACCTTTGTTTAGTAGTAAGCATATGCTTGACGCTTGCCGTTGAACCTGTATCAGCCAAGGTTTCTCTGGATATTTACGGACAGTCCTATAAGAAAGTCACCATAGCCACTCCTCCTTTTAAGAGTGACAACGGGGCAAAAGTGAAGAGTGACATGGGAGATCTGCTCGCAAAAGACCTCGACATGTCCGGTTTCTTTATTGTCGCACCCAAGACCGTCATGGACAAGCAGTTGACGGATGAAGGGGTCAAGAAAGAAGAGATACGTTTTGAGAACTGGCGTTCTCTGGGCATCGAGCTGGTATGCAAGGGCCTGCTGCAGACTCAAGGTGAAGGGCTGACTCTGGAGGTATACCTCTATGATTCGAGCGACGGTACGCTGCTCTTTGCGAAAAGGTACCGCACCACGGCAGATGATTGGAGAAGGCTTACACACAGGCTGGCGGACGACATCATACAGGCGGTGACCGGTGAACGAGGCATCATGAGTTCAAGGGTGCTCTTCGTCTCGGGAGGCAGGCAGGGAAAAGATGTCTATATTGCAGACCTTGATGGAGCCAACCAGAAGAAGCTTACCGGGTACGGTAAATTACTTGTCTCGCCCTGCCTCTCCCCGGATGGCAAGTACCTGGCCTTCACCTCTTACAAGGATGGGCGGCCGAACCTTTTCGTGATAAATGTAGAAAGGCAGAATGAGATCTATGTCGACAGAGAAGAAGGCGTAAAGCTGCCATCCACGTGGCTGGACAAGCGCACGCTTGTCTACACGCACACATCGGGAAAATACTCTACGATCTTAACAGCAAATGTTGAGACAAAGGAGAAGAAGGTCCTGATGCGGCAGGAGGGGATACTCACGTCACCAAGCTTCAGCCCCGATGGAAAGAGGATGGTTTTTGTCTCCGACATGTACGGAACTCCCCAGATCTTTATCAAGGATGTCTCTTCCGGGGAATCAAAGAGGCTTACGTATGCGGGTAACTACAATACAGCACCGGCGCTCTCGCCCAAAGGCGACCTCATCGCATACAGCTGCAAGACGGACGGTGCGCTGGAGATATGCATCATGAAAGCCGATGGCACCGAGCCGCGCATCTTAACGGATGGCGGTGTAAATGATTCCCCGCAGTTCTCGCCGTGCGGGAGATACATACTCTACTCTTCGGCCAATGGTAAGAAAGCAGGAGTCTACCTCATGCTCCACAACGGTGATAATAGACGAGCGCTCTCGTTCACTGCCGGCGAAGATACACAACCCAAATTCGTACCCTAGAGGTGGAATATGAAATTAGTATGTTGCCTGTTCGTATCGGTCGCAATGCTTTTTGTTTGCGCATGTTCCCCCAAGCCGGTGCACGTGCCGATTACCGAACGCGCCGCCCAGCCCGCTGTATCGGAAGCCCAAACACAGGATTCCCAGGCTGAGCAGGAGAGAAAGGCCAGAGAAAAGAAAGCCATAGAAGAGGAACTCCTGCAGCGTGACCTGGAGCGGCAGAAAATGCTCCAGGAGCAGATGAAAAAAAGCGTGGCTGCGTTCACGGATATTCTGTTCGAGTTTAATAGTTACACCGTGGACCCCAAGTACCAGAGTGTAATCACCAATGTGGCAACCTGGATGAGCCAGAACCAAGCAGCCAAGGTGACAGTCGAGGGCCACTGCGACGAAAGAGGTACTATTGAATACAACCTCGCTCTCGGAGAAAAGAGGGCGGAAGCAGTAAAGAATCAGCTTGTCAAAGCAGGAGTCAAGGATGACCGGATAAAAACCGTCTCTTACGGAAAAGAAGTACCCGTGGATCCTGCACACACAGAAGAAGCCTGGGCCAAGAACCGTAGAGCCCATTTCAAAGTCGAGTAAGAGAGGACGGCGATATGAAAAAACATCTCCCCTTGTACTTCCTTTTTCTTGCGTTACTTGGCTGCGCTTCTTCTTCGGAGGTAGCAGACGTGAGAAGAGACGTCACGACCGTCTATCGGGAATTCCGCTCCTACAAGGATGCCACCGATGCGAGGCTGTCCAAGCTGGAGAAGGATATGTCAGCCCTTAACCAGAGCATGCGATCAGTGGAGGAGTTGACCCGCAAGCAGTTTGTCGATCTCTCGATGTCTGCAGAGAGCAATGACGAAAAAATCAAAAACATCCTTGGAAAACTGGACGAACTCGATTCGCAGCTGCGGGCCTATTGGGGTGAAACCAAGGGAGAACTCAAGGAACTTAAAGGTACAAAAAATAGCAGTCCGGGAGTACCGCCGAAAAAGGCTCCTGTGGCCCCGCAGGGGAATTACGATGAGGTTTACAAGCGTGCATTCGATGCTTTCCAGAAAGGCCAGTATGAGGATTCAATACGCGCCTTTTCCGACTTTGTGCAAACCTATCCCGACACGCCGCTTGCGCCCAATGCGCGCTACTGGATGGGCGAAGCCTACATGAATCTCAAGGATCCCGAGAAAGCGATCGTCAGTTTTCAAGAGGTAATCGACAAGTATCCCAACAGCGAGAAGGCGCCAAGGGCGCTGCTTCGCCAGGCAGAGGCTTTCGGAGCGCTGGGAGATAAAAAGAGCTCTACCACTCTGCTCAAGAGAGTGGTAGAGCTCTATCCTAAAACCGATGAGGCGCGGATCGCGGAGAGGCTACTCCGCAATCTCGGCCAGTGAGCTGGCTTCCGGCGGCAGCGGCTCGAGCAGTTCCTCACCTTTATCCATGGCCGCCATTTCGTAACTGCGGTACTTGGTGAAACCTGTGCCTGCCGGTATGATTCTGCCCATGATAACGTTTTCTTTGAGCCCGCGCAGGTAGTCGACTCTACCCTCAATCGAGGCCTGAGTAAGTACTTTTGTTGTGTCCTGAAAGCTTGCAGCTGAGATGAAGCTGTCGGTTATCAGGGATGCTTTGGTGATTCCGAGGAAGAGCGGCTCTGCTGTAGCCGGGCGCCCTCCCCTCTCTATTGCGCGTCGGTTTTCTTCGTCAAAGACCCACCACTCCACCGGTTCGTCGATAATGAAGTTGGTGTCGCCCACATCCTTGATCCTGACCCGTTTCAGCATCTGCCGTACGATGATCTCTATGTGCTTATCGTTGATCTTCACGCCCTGAAGCTGGTAGACCTCCTGGATCTCGTTCACAAGGTACCTGGCGAGGTCCTTGATGCCAAGAATGCGAAGTACGTCGTGCGGGTTGGCAGGACCGTCCATTAACGGCTCGCCGGCCTTGACGTAATCGCCTTCGTGGACTATAACGTGCTTACCCTTCGGGATCGTATATTTCCTCGCTTCACCTCGGTCAGGCGTCACCATGATCTCTCTCTTGCCTTTTGAGAGCTTGCCAAAAGAGACCATACCCTCCACTTCCGTAACGATCGCGCTTTCCTTCGGTCTACGCGCCTCAAAGAGTTCGGCAACACGGGGCAGACCGCCGGTAATATCCTTGGTCTTGGTGGTCTCCCGTGGAATCTTTGATACGACATCTCCCGCATGAATCATGTCGCCTTCGTTGACGACGATGTGGGCTCCCATAGGAAGCATGTACCTGGCAAGGCTTGTCGTACCCGGTACCGTAATCGTCTTGCCCTTATCGTCTTTAATCGAAATCCTCGGCCTCACATCAGTGTCGCGGAACTCTATGATAACTTTGTAGGCAAGGCCCGTTACTTCGTCTACGCGCTCTGCCATGGTAACACCTTCAGAGATATCCCCGAATTTTACTCGGCCGGAAACCTCCGAAAGAATCGGGATCGTGTACGGGTCCCACTCTGCCAGTACGTGACCCTCGGGCACTTTCTGTCCGTCGGACACGCGGAGCTTTGCTCCGTAAATGATCGGGTATTTTTCTCTCTCACGGCCTGCCGTATCAACGATGGCCACTTCGCCGTTCCGGTTCATGACTATCGGCTGGCCCTCTTTATTGAGAACTACTTTCACGGAATGCAGTTTGACAATGCCTTCGTTCCGGGCTTCCAACGTTGATTGCTCCACACGACGGGATGCAGCGCCACCGATATGGAAGGTTCTCATCGTAAGCTGCGTTCCAGGCTCACCTATCGACTGGGCCGCAATGATGCCGACAGCCTCCCCGATGCTTACCAGCCTGCCTCTCGCAAGGTCCCGGCCATAGCAAAGGGCGCAAACACCTCGTTTCGAGCGGCACGTGAGCACCGAGCGGATCCTCACTTTTTCCAGACCCGCTTCATCTATTTTCTTCAGATGCTCTTCCCTGATCTCATCATTTCTTCTGACAATGACCTCGCCATCAGGATCACGAAGCTCTTCCAGCGAGACCCTGCCGAGGATGCGGGTGCCGAGCTGTTCGATGACCTCCCCGCCCTCCATCAGGGCAGTTACTTCAATCCCATCAAACGTACCGCAGTCCGTCTCCGCTACGATGACGTCATGCGCCACGTCCACGAGTCTTCTCGTCAGATAGCCTGAATTTGCCGTCTTGAGAGCCGTATCTGCGAGACCTTTTCTCGCACCGCTGGTAGAAATAAAATACTGCAGCACGGTGAGGCCTTCGCGGAAGTTGCTGGTAATCGGGGTTTCGATAATTTCTCCGGAAGGTTTGGCCATTAAACCCCTCATGCCTGCCAGCTGGCGTATCTGCTGCGCGTTTCCTCTGGCGCCTGAATGGGCCATCATGTACATGGGGTTGAGGCTGTCCTGGTACTCAAACTTCGGCCGGGCAACAGGATGGGCAGGTGCAGCCTTCGCCCGCTTACCGTCACCTTTTTTCGGCATAAAGCCTTTGGCAGGCAGCACCGCGGGCACCTCAACCTTTTCAGAACCGAGCTCCCGCATGAGTTCATCGGCAATGCGCTCGGTGACGTCGGCCCAGATGTCGATCACCTTGTTGTATCGCTCACCGTCTGTTATCAAGCCTTCTGAATACTGGTTCTGAACGACTTTTACTTCCTGAGAGGCTTTCTTGATCAGCTCCTCTTTCCTTTGCGGTATCTTCATGTCATCGATAGAAATCGAGATTCCTCCCAGCGTGGCATAAAAGAACCCGATATCCTTGAGTCTGTCGGAAAGAATGACGGTCGCCTTTTCTCCGCCCTTGCGATAACAGATGTCAACGAGCTGACCTATTGTTTTCTTGTCCATCGTGCGGTTAATCACATCAAAGGGTATTTCCGCAGGGATAACCTGTCTCAGCAGAATCCGGCCCGGTGTTGTGGTAACCCTGGCACCATCCATGCGCACATCTATCCGGGCGTGCAGGTCTACCTCGCCGGAGTCGTACGCTATGGTCACCTCTTCCGGATCAGAGAATATTTTCCCTTCTCCTGTTCGATATTTTCTTTCGATCGTCAGATAGTAAAGACCGAGCACGATATCCTGTGTCGGCACGATGATCGGCCTTCCGTTGGCCGGCGAAAGAATGTTATTGGTTGACATCATCAGAACGCGCGCCTCAGACTGCGCTTCTATTGAGAGGGGAACATGAACAGCCATCTGGTCGCCGTCAAAGTCAGCGTTGTAAGCAGGGCAGACAAGGGGGTGGAGCTGAATGGCCTTGCCGTCAATCAGCATGGGCTCAAACGCCTGAATCCCAAGCCGGTGCAGGGTCGGAGCTCTGTTGAGGAGAACAGGATGCTCTTTGATTGCCTCCTCCAGCACATCCCACACTTCGGGCCTTTCTTTCTCGACAAGCTTCTTGGCATTCTTGATGGTAGTCGCGAAACCCTTGCGTATCAGTCTGTTATAAACAAACGGCTTAAAGAGCTCCAGTGCCATGTGCTTCGGCAGGCCGCACTGGTGAAGCCTCAACTCAGGGCCTACCACAATGACCGAACGACCGGAGTAGTCTACTCTTTTTCCCAGGAGGTTCTGGCGAAAACGACCCTGTTTGCCCCGAAGCATATCGCTTAAGGACTTGAGCGGTCGCTTGCTGGTTCCCGTGACGATCCTGCCTCTTTTTGAGTTGTCAAAAAGAGCGTCCACTGCTTCCTGCAGCATTCGTTTTTCATTCCGTATGATGATCTCCGGCGCGTTCAGCTCCATCAACCTTTTCAGCCGGTTGTTCCTGTTGATAACCCGGCGGTAGAGATCGTTGAGGTCCGAGGTAGCAAACCTTCCGCCATCCAACGGCACGAGCGGTCTTAACTCAGGTGGAAGCACAGGGATGATATCGAGTATCATCCAGTCGGGTCGCACGCCCGAGATACGAAAAGCATCTATTACTTTCAGGCGTCGGGCCAGCTTCTTCCGCTTGGCATCTGATGAGGTATCGCGCATCTCTGTTCTGATGTCTTTGGAAACCTTCTCCACGTCAATGCGCCTCAGGCATTCGCGCATAGCCTCTGCGCCGATCCCTCCTACGAATTTCTCACCATATTTCTCCCTGCCTTCAAGATATTTTTCCTCGGTGATAAGCTCGGCAAACTGATACGGCGAAGGACCAGGCTCGATCACGATATACATTTCAAAATAGAGAACCCGCTCCACCTCTTTAATGGAAAGCTCGAGCAGCGTTCCTATCTTGCTGGGCATGCTTTTCAAAAACCAGATGTGCGCGATCGGGGATGCGAGCTGTATATGCCCCATCCTTTCCCTCCGCACCTTGGATTGAATTACCTCCACGCCGCATTTCTCGCAAATGATGCCGCGGTGCTTCATTCTCTTGTATTTCCCGCAAATACACTCATAGTCTTTAACCGGGCCGAAAATTCTGGCGCAGAAAAGGCCGTCCTTTTCCGGCTTGAACGTCCTGTAGTTGATCGTCTCCGGCTTCTTCACCTCACCGAAAGACCACTTCTCGATCAGCTCAGGAGAGGCAAGCGAGAGTTTCATCGCTGTGTAACTCAACGGGTCCTTTTGCTTCTCAAAAATCTTAAAATAGTCTTCCAAATTTTCTCCTCCCTTACCCTTCCTCTTTTATCAAATCAACGTTGATGCAAAGGCTTTGTAGTTCCTTTACAAGAACATTGAATGATTCGGGAAGGCTCGGCTCAAGCACATCCTCACCTTTCACAATCGCTTCGTATGCCTTGACCCTTCCGCTCACATCATCTGATTTGATCGTCAGGAATTCCTGCAGCGAGTAAGCGGCTCCGTATGCCTCAAGCGCCCACACTTCCATTTCGCCCAGTCTCTGGCCGCCGAATTGGGCTTTGCCGCCCAAAGGCTGCTGCGTTACCAGCGAGTAAGGACCAATAGAACGCGCGTGGATCTTGTCGTCGACCAGATGGTGAAGCTTCAGCAGGTACATCGTGCCCAGCGTTACTTTGTGATGGAACGGTTCGCCGGTCCTGCCGTCGAACACCGTTATCTGCCTGCTCTCCGGAAGGCCGGCTTTCGCAAAGAGTTCCCCTATCTCTTCTTCTTTAGCCCCATCAAAAACAGGTACCGACATGTGCACACCTTTCTTGAGATGGGACGCCAGCTCGAGCACCTCTTCATCACTCAATCCATCGACGAACTTGTTCATTTCTCCTCCGCCCATTATCCCCTTGATCCACTTTCGAATGGCGGAGGGACTATTTACGGTCTCGATGAGAAGTCCTATCTTGCGGCCGAGCTCGCTGGAAGCCCATCCCAGGTGGGTTTCAAGGATCTGGCCTGCGTTCATTCGCGAAGGCACGCCGAGCGGGTTGAGCACTACGTCGACGGAAATCCCCTCGTCGGTAAACGGCATGTCCTCATCAGGAAGAATAACAGAGACGATACCCTTGTTCCCGTGCCTACCGGAAACCTTGTCCCCTACGGCCACTTTGCGTTTCATCGCCACATACACTTTGATGGTCTTGAGCACGCCCGGAGGTAACTCGTCCCCCTTTTTGACCTTGTTTATCTTATCTCCGTAGTAAAGCTTGATGATCTCGATCTGATTCTCCTGACTATCGAGCACCTTTGAGACTTTCCCTTCCAGCTGCTCGTTCCTGAACTCCACGTCCTGCAACTTATCGAGATTAAGTACGCTCAGCTTCTCTCTTGTGAAGCGCTCCCCTTTCTTCATTAGCACCTTGCCCCGTCCGTCCTTTATATCGGAGGGTGCGGCCTTACCGACAAGCAGATGGGTTATTCTTTCTCTCGTGGACTCAAGAATAATCTTGATCTGATCTTCCTGATCCTTAAGGATGTTCGAGATTTCTATATCCTCGATCATTCTGGAGCGCTCGTCTTTGTCAATGCCCCGCCTGGAAAGAACCTTCACATCGATGACAATGCCTTCGATACCGTGCGGGACACGGAGCGACGTATCTTTAACATCACCGGCTTTCTCGCCGAAGATCGCACGCAGAAGTTTCTCTTCCGGGGTCAACTGGGTCTCACCCTTTGGCGTCACTTTTCCCACCAGTATGTCTCCGGGCCGGACAGGCGCTCCTATCCTGATGATGCCGCTGTCATCAAGATCCTTCAGCGCTTCATCCCCGACGTTCGGGATGTCTCGCGTCACTTCTTCCTTTCCGAGCTTGGTGTCCCGAACCACGCATTCCAGCTCCTCAATGTGAATCGAGGTAAAGGTGTCTTCTTTGACGAGCCGCTCGTTAATGAGGACCGAGTCTTCGTAGTTGTAGCCCCTCCACGGCATGAAGGCTACGAGCACATTCTTTCCAAGGGCAAGCTCTCCGCGGTCGGTAGATGGTCCGTCTGCGAGCACTTCGCCCTTCTTGACAAAGTCGCCCTTCCGCACCACGACCCTCTGGTTAATACAGGTGTCCTGGTTCGAGCGTCTGAACTTCAATAAGTTATATACATCGATTTTTGTCACGCTCTCATCAGCACCGTTCCCCTCATCATACTTGACGATGATGCGGTTGGCATCAACACTCTCCACCACTCCGCCATGACGTGCCACGATGCTGACCCTGGAATCACGACCCACGATTCTTTCCATGCCTGTCCCGATCAGGGGCGCTTCTGTAGTGATCAGCGGAACGGCCTGCCGTTGCATGTTTGATCCCATAAGAGCCCTGTTGGCGTCGTCATGCTCAAGGAACGGAATCAGCGACGCGGAGACGCTGACAAGCTGTTTCGGGGAGACGTCCATAAGATCGACTTCTTTCGGGTCGATCCAGTAAAATCCGCCTCCTTTCCTGGCTGAAACAAGAAGATCTGGCAGAAATCTTCCTTTCGAATCAACCGGAGCATTTGCCTGAGCAACGAAATACTGTTCTTCGTCGAGAGCGCTCAAGTACTTAATCTCAGCAGTGACCCGTCCGTCCCGGACGACCCGATAGGGGCTCTCTATGAAGCCAAACTCGTTGACGCGGGCATAGGTCGAGAGCGAAGCAATGAGACCGATGTTCGGCCCCTCAGGCGTCTCTATGGGACATATGCGGCCGTAGTGTGTCGGATGCACGTCCCGGACCTCAAAGCCTGCACGCTCGCGCGTAAGGCCGCCCGGCCCCAACGCTGAGAGTCTTCTCTTGTGCGTTATCTCAGAGAGAGGATTCGTTTGATCCATAAACTGCGACAGCTGGCTGCTCGCAAAAAAGTCTTTAATTGCGGTTGCAACCGGCTTTGGATTCACCAGGTCATGAGGCATCAACGTCTCCATCTCCGGGAACGTCAGTCTTTCTTTGATGGCCCTCTCCATCCTGACAAGCCCCATCCTGAACTGGTTCTCGAGAAGTTCTCCCACGGTGCGGACACGCCGGTTGCCGAGATGGTCAATGTCGTCTCCCTGGCCCCTGGAATCTTTAAGCCGCAGTAGTTGCCTCACCACCTCGATGATGTCTTCCTTGCGCAGCGTCACCACATCGATTGGGACATCGATGCTCAAGCGATGATTCATCTTCAACCTGCCCACCTTTGAAAGGTCATACCGTTCGGGCGAGAAGAACATGTTATGCACCAACGCTTCGGCGAACTCATACGTGGGCGGGTCTCCGGGTCTCAACTTACGGTAGATTTCAAGAAGCGCTTCTTCCTTTGTTCCGGCTTTATCAATAACCAGGGTATCCCTAAGAGATGAGCTGACGTTCAGGTTATCAATGAAGAGGATGTCGAACTGCTTTATCTTCCTCTTCTGAATCTTGTCGAGATCATCTTCTGTAATCTCTTTGTTAATGGGGATCACGACTTCATTCGTCGCAGGGTCGACTACGTCGCTCGCTGCGACCTTGCCGATTACGTCAGCCTGGTCGACCGGTATCTGCGTGATACGTGCCAGCTCCATCTTCTTAATCACGGACTTTGTGATTTTCTTATGCTTCTTGACCAGTACTTCCTCGGTCTCCGCGTTTACTATGTCTGAAGGAGCCTTTTGCCCTACCAGCAAAGAGAGCGGGGTCTGCTTGAAGATCTTCTTCTCTTTCAGGATGATGGTTTCTTTATCGTAGAAGTAATCCAGAATTGCCTTTTCCGTATAGCCGAGAGCCCGAAGCAGCAAGGTGACCGGGATCTTTTTGCGTTTGTCGATTCTTACATAAAGCAGGTCCTTATGGTCAAATTCAAAGTCCAGCCACGAACCCCTGTAGGGAATGATCCGGGCGGTGTACGTGAAATTGCCGCTGAAGAGCGTCTTGGACTGATCGGCGCTGAAGTAGACTCCAGGAGAACGGTGAAGTTGACTTACGATCACCCGTTCTGTTCCGTTAATTATGAATGTGCCGCGTTCCGTCATCAACGGGATTTCACCGAAATAGACGTCCTGCTCCTTGACCGCTCTGATCTCCCGTGTCTTGGCCACCGGGTCCACATTCCACACCACGAGCCGGATGGTCACCTTCATGGGAGCCGCGAACGTCAGGCCTCTGACCACACACTCTTCTTCCGAGTACTTGGGGTCCGCAATTTCATACTTCACAAATTCGAGCGACGTGGTATCGTGTGCGTCCTTGATCGGAAATACGCTGGTAAAGACTGCCTGCAGTCCTACGTTCTTTCTCTCTTCTACGGTGAGACCGTGTTGAAGAAAATTTTCGTATGAAGCCGTTTGTATCTCGATAAGGTTGGAAATGTCGAGTATCTCTTCCAGCTTCCCGAAACTTTTCCGTAATATCTTATTATGAAAGGTTTGCCTCATGCGTCTTGTACCTCTTTTATAGGATTAGGGCCAAGTGCAGTTGTGTGACCTCAGTCCTTGGCCCCCGACCCTTATGTTTACTCAACCTTGACCTGTCCGCTGACTTCCGCAAGCTGCTTCTTTATCGATTCAGCTTCCTGCTTCGAAACACCCTCTTTAACCGGCTTGGGTACGCCTTCGACCAGATCCTTCGCTTCCTTCAAGCCCAGGCTCGTAATGGCCCTGACAACTTTGATCACCTGGATCTTCTTGTCGGCCTCGTAGCCGGTCAGGATAACGTTGAACTCCGTTTGCTCCTCGGCCGGTTCTGCAGCCGCTGCCGGCGCTCCTGCTGCCGGCGCTCCTGCTGCCATCATGGGCATCGCAGCCTGAACACCGAACTTCTCTTCCAGGGCCTTTATGAAATCTGAAAGCTCCAGCAATGTCATGTTCTCTATGAACTGTATAACTTCTTCCCTACTGACAGCCATATGCACCATCCTCCTTCATGTCGCTTCTTTTTGATTTTTGATTGCGCTCAGTGTCCACATAAGCTTGTTCAGATTGGCTGCGAGCACACCCACCAGTCTCTGCGGCGATGCCTGCAACAGCCCGAGCAGTTTGCTGAGCAGTACTTCTCTGGAAGGCAGTGTGGCAAGCCTTACCACATCATCGGGGCCCAACCGCTGCTTGCCAAAGACTCCTGACTTCACCTTTAGAAACGGAATCTCTTTGGCAATAGACGACAACAGCTTTGCCACTGCCGCCGGGTCCGAATAACTGCAGATAACCGCGTTGGGACCGGTAAACTGATCCCGAATAGCCTCTGCGTCTGTCCCGGTTGCGGCTAATCTCAGGAGCGTATTCTTCGTTACCTTGAATTCCGCGCCGGAGTGCTGCAGTTCCCTGCGGAGCCGAGTCATCTGAGCGACATTCATGCCACTATACTCAGCTAAGAACAGGGCACGCGCTCGCTTCAGCTTCGACTCGAGCTCTTCTACAACAACTTGTTTGGCCTTTCTTTCCACTTGGTCTCATCCCTCCTTTCCTTATGATATGTATGGAAGGTCAGAGAGATAAACATGACAGTAAAGTCTCGGTAGGCCGTGATCGTTTAATGGCATGCACTATGCCACACCTACTTTCTCTGACTTTTTCCCTTACTTGCTCAAACTTCTCACATAGGCAGGATCGATTTTTATGCCCGGGCTCATCGTTGTGCTGATAGCGACACCCTTCACATAGGTGCCCTTGCTTGAAGAGGGCTTGAGCCGGATCACAGTCTCGAATAGCATATTGATATTTTCCAGAAGTTTTTCTTTGCCAAAACTCGCTTTTCCCACAGGAACATGAACGTTTCCAGCCTTGTCGACTCTAAACTCCACCCGGCCAGCCTTCAACTCCTGAATCGCTTTCGCAACTTCGAAGGTGACCGTGCCCACTTTAGGGTTGGGCATAAGCCCTCTCGGCCCGAGAATTTTGCCTAGCTTGCTGACCTGCCCCATCATGTCGGGCGTTGCTATCGCCTTGTCAAAATCGAGCCATCCTTTTTGGATTTTGTCTATGAGTTCGTCCGAGCCAAAAAAGTCAGCCCCTGCTTCCTCGGCCTCTTTCTCTTTCTGTCCTTTCGCAAAGACAAGCACTCTCACTTTTTTTCCAAGGCCATTGGGCAGAACAACTGAACCTCTTACCATCTGATCGGCATGTCGGGGGTCGACGCCGAGCCGGAAAGCCAGCTCAACCGTTTCGTCAAATTTAGCGGTGCGCACTTCGGAAAGGAGGTCAACGGCCTCTTCCAAAGCGTACCTTCTCTCCCTGTCCACCTTAGCCCTAGCTGCCTTATAGTTTTTTCCCGTGTGTGCCATGTACCCACCTCATAAAAATCAAGCCATCAGCTATCGGGCTTCATTTATCAGCCTAAGCCCCCTACTCGGGAGCTTGCTGACTGCTTAAGCGCTGGATAGCGAGAGCCGAATCAGCCTACTCCGTTACTTCCAACCCCATGCTTCTTGCCGAGCCCTCGACGATTCTCATCGCCCCAGCAAGATCCTTCGCATTTAAATCGACCATTTTTAACTGGGCAATTTCCTGGACCTGAGATTTTGTAATGGAACCGACCATCTCTTTTTTTGGCGCGTTCGAGCCTTTTGCCAGCTTCACGGCTTTCTTGAGAAGATAACTCACCGGCGGCGTTTTAGTGATGAACGTAAAGCTCCGGTCTGAAAATATGGTTATGATTACCGGAATGACACTTCCTTCTTGACTTTTCGTTCGCTCGTTATAGGCCTTGCAAAACTCCATGATGTTTACACCATGCTGGCCGAGCGCCGGTCCGACAGGTGGTGAGGGCGTGGCCTGCCCGGCAGGAAGCTGAAGTTTGACCATAGCCACTATTTTCTTTGCCATCCTGAAACTCCTTTGTGTGAATCAGCTATCAGCGGTCAGCTTATAGCTTGGAACTGGAAAACAGAAAAATACACCTGTGCCGTCTTGCTCTCTTTCTGGCAGTCGGCGATCGGCTGTCTCCCTACATCTTCTCAATCTGCATGAAATCCAGCTCTACAGGCGTTGTCCTCCCGAAAATATTGAGAAGCACTTTTACTTTTCCTTTTTCCGGCTTAATCTCCTCTACGCTTCCCGTAAAATTGGAAAATGGCCCCTCAATCACCTTGACGTTATCGCCCTTATCAAAGCGAATTTTTGGCTTGATCTTGCCCTTCCCTTCCTGAATCGCGTAGACAAGGTCCTTCACTTCATCATCAGGCAACGGGGTGGGCTTCATGCCGTAGCCGACAAATCCTGTCACTTTCGGTGTATTCCGCACAAGGTACCAGGTGTCTTCATTCATGTCCATCTGCACGATAATGTAGCCGGGAAAAATGGTTCTCTGCGATTTCTTGACCTGCCCTTTTACCCGCTCCATTATCACTTCTGACGGAACAATAATTTCTCCAAAGCTTTCTTCCATTTTGCTCGTCTTTATGCGTTCCTCCAGCCCCTCCTTCACCTTCTGCTCGTAGCCGGAGTAAGTATGAACGACGTACCACTTCTTTTCCATCGTACTATCCACGGGGCTATCCACGGAACAACGCCTGCACGATCTTTGCAAGTCCTACGTCAACGATGCCAAGGAATAGTGCTGCGATAACCACTGTAATCAGGATCACGTACGTGCCCTTGAGGGCCTCTTTTCTCGAGGGAAACGTAACTCTTTTAGTCTCCAGATATACCTCTTTGAAATAGGTCTTCAGGTTGTCGATCTGTTCCCTGATGTCCATCGCGTCCTCGCAATACACAGGCCAGGAGGGATTCGAACCCCCAACACCCGGATTTGGAGTCCGGTGCTCTATCCGTTAGAGCTACTGGCCTTTTATTTTGTTTCCTTATGTGCCGTGTGCTTTTTGCAAAACTTACAGTACTTGCTTAGCTCCAGCCTGTCTGGTGTTTTCTGCTTGTTTTTTGTGGTAGTGTAGTTTCTATTCTTGCATTCCGAACACGCGAGAATAACTAGCTGCCTCATCGTTCGCTCCTAGCCATTTCTTCCTGCCGTTAGGGCTCCTACTCCTGTATCTCCGTGACTACCCCTGCGCCCACGGTCTTGCCGCCTTCCCTGATGGCGAAGCGGAGTTCCTTCTCGAGGGCGATGGGGGTAACGAGTTCTACGGTGAGGGTTACGTTGTCCCCGGGCATGACC
>DATKNH010000093.1 GCA_035541455.1 Syntrophorhabdales bacterium | reverse complement strand
GGCGACTGACAAACTGCGCGCACGCCTGGCAGAGATACTGAAGCTGCTTTCAGAGTTGGCGCGCATGCAGCCATGCGGGGCACCACCTTCAGTGACAGGCAACGATTTCGATCCGTGCCGGCGACTGATAGCGCAGAGAGTAGAGGATGCTCAGATACTTATCGAATCGTCAAAGTTTGAGTTTGAGCCGGGTGCTCCCAAGGTACGTGAGGCCCAAAAACTCATGGGCGAAGCGCAGACGGTCTTTCTGCTGCTCCTCACGCTCGCCCGGGAGATGCCTGACACCACTCTGCCGGATGCGGTCCGCGTAGCAGCTAAAGAGGTCGACAATGCCGTTGCCACAGCCCTGCTCGGTATGGAGAAGAAGATGATCAGTGGCGCTCAAGGCGCGGCATCCAACCTAGAAGATGCGATGCATGCTTTTGAACGTTTTGCGGCTGCGACAACAGGTGCGCTTGGAGGGACGGCCGTTGACTTGTACCTCGGGCAGCTCCAGGCACTGTATCAGTCGCTCATTGAAGCAGTCAGACGGCTACTGGAGATCGGCTATGACGATTAACAAACCCGAACTGAACCTGCTGCGCCTTCCAGATGCGACTCTCGTAGTACGCCTGTCAGGCGTATGGAAATTGAGCAGGCACCTCCCGGATAGAGAAGAATTTCAGCACCAGATGAAATCCGCAGGCCCGGTGTCTCGCATCGTATTCGATACTCAGGCGCTGACGGGATGGGATAGCGGTCTGATAACGTTCCTCAAGTATATCATTGAGGCCGGCTCCGAGTTGGATGTCCCTCTTCAGAAGGATGGTCTGCCGCAAGGTGCGCAGGAGATCCTGGCCCTTGCTTCCGCAGTGCCCGAGAAACAAGGAGTGCGCAGGGAAGCAACTCAAGCCTCCTTTCTTGAAAAGGCCGGCGGTGCTGTGATCGCTCTATGGCGTTCTCAACTCGGAATACTCGGTTTTATCGGCGAGGTTTTTTTCGCGCTGGTGAGGCTCGCTGCTGGGAAAGCCCAATTCCGTTCCTCCGACCTTCTTCTCACCCTTCAAGAATGCGGCGCCCAGGCTCTTCCGATCGTCTCTCTCGTTAACCTGCTCGTTGGACTTATCCTGGCCTTTATCGGCGCCATACAGCTCAGGCTTTTCGGTGCACAGATTTACGTGGCGAGCCTTGTCGGCATCGGCATGACCAGGGCGCTTGCGGCCATAGTGACAGGGGTCATCATGGCCGGCCGCACCGGAGCAGCCTTCGCCGCGCAACTCGGCACGATGCAGGTGAATGAGGAAATCGACGCATTGAGGACTCTCGGTGTGTCACCCATAGAATTCCTTGTACTTCCAAGGATGCTCGCTCTTGCCATCATGATGCCGCTCCTGAGTCTGTATGCAGACCTGATGGGTATGCTCGGCGGCATGATTATCGGTGTCACAATGCTCAATCTGAATTTAATGGAATACTACCAGAAGACCTGTGAATCAGTACGATTGAACGACGTGTGCGTTGGCGTTTTCAGCGCCGCTGTCTTCGGCCTGCTCGTAGCGCTTGCAGGGTGTCTGCGCGGAATGCAGTCAGGAAGGAGCGCTGCAGCGGTGGGTGAAGCGACAACATCTGCAGTCGTGACCAGTATCGTGAGCATTGTTGTGGCGATGGCGGTGATCACGGCGCTCTGCGATCTCCTGAATATCTAATGTGGCGGAGATGATGAAGGGAGAGCCCCATATTATTGTGGAAGACCTGACGCTGGGTTATGATAGCACGGTGATCCTGCACGACGTCACCTTCACCGTTAACAAGGGCGATATCTTCATTATCATGGGAGCGAGCGGTAGTGGCAAGAGCAGCATACTGCGGAGCATGGTGGGGCTCCTGCCTCCAATAAAGGGAGAGGTCCTGTACGAAGGCCTCAGTTTGTGGTCGGCGACTCCCGAAGAACAGAAAAGTACGATGCAAAGATTCGGGGTACTCTACCAGAGCAGCGCTCTCTGGAGTTCCCTCACGCTGTCCGAAAATGTAGCCCTGCCGCTCCAGCTATACACCGACGTGGGCGAAGACGTGATTAAGGAAGTTGTTTCGCTCAAGCTGGGACTCGTCGGCCTCGCCGGCTTCGAAGACTACTATCCTTCCGAAATCAGCGGTGGCATGAAAAAGCGCGCCGGACTGGCCCGCGCCATGGCGCTCGACCCGGACATCCTCTTCTTTGATGAGCCTTCTGCAGGGCTCGATCCTGTGAGCGCGCACCTCCTCGACGAGCTGATTATCGCTTTGAGAAACAGTCTGGGCGCCACGATTGTCGTGGTGACTCATGAGTTGGCGAGTATCCTTGCAATTGGAAACAACTCAGTCTTTCTAGATCCCGTTTCGAAGACCATTATCGCTGCCGGGAATCCCCGAAAACTCCTCGAAGAGTCAAAGGATCCCAGAGTGATCGATTTCCTCACGCGAGGAAAGGGCGTGCAGGAAAGGTGATTCGATGATCATGAATAGTCGAGGTGAAAACTAATGAGCAGACACGCCAGCAAATCACTCATCGGCGCCTTTGTGTTGGGGGCCATAGCTCTTGCCGTTGCAAGTGTGGTCATTTTTGGTTCAGGCACGTTTTTCCGAAAGGTTGATCGGAACGTCATGTTCTTTGAAGGGTCGGTTGCAGGGCTCCAAATCGGCGCACCTGTTGTGTTCCGCGGCGTGCAGATAGGACGGGTGACCGACGTCATCCTGGAGGTTGATGTTCGGGACCTGAAGGCGTTCATCCCTGTCTACACCGAGATAGACAAAAAAAGGATCGTGCCGATCTTGCCGACTGGGGGGATCCGCGACGAGCACTTTTTACAGGCACTGATAGACAAAGGGCTGAGGGCCCAGGTTCAACTACAGAGTCTTGTCACGAACCAGCTCATGGTCAGTCTCGATTTCCACCCGGATACGCCAGTCAGGCTTGTAGGTCTCGAGAAGAGATATCCCGAGATCCCGACCATTCCTTCTGATCTGGAACGGCTGAGAACAAAACTTGAGGAAATACCGCTCAAGGAAATTGCTGATAAATTAAATCAGACTCTTGCAGGAATTAACAGACTCGTCGCATCCCCGGAGCTCCAGGCAAGCATCGGCACACTCAATCACCTGCTCAATGACACCGATGTGCTGGTGCAAAATTTTAGAACCCAAATTGGTCCTCTGGCGACAGAGATGAAAGAGACAACGATTGCCGCTCGGGCAGCCTTTATGCAAGCTGAAAAAACATTGAGGTTTGATCAGGGGGAACCCGGGGAGATCGCATCCGGCATCAAAGAGACCTTGTTTGCAGCCCAGAAGACACTGAGAGAAACAAATAGGGCTGTGGAAACCATTAACGGAATCGTCGCACAGAATGTGAATCTCGGCTATGAAATAAGCAGAACACTTGAGCAGATCGCCGACCTCACGCGTTCAGTTCGTGTGCTGGCGGATTACCTTGAACGCCATCCTGAAGCCTTGCTCAGAGGCAAGCGCTCCGCTGAAGGAGAGTGACATGCGACGTGTGCACTACAATCGACCTTGGCGCTTCAGCCTCTTTTTAGTGCTGGTGATGCTGACGGGATGCGCCAGTTCACAGCCGTCGAAGTTTTACCAGTTGAATACGGTCCCGAACAAGCAAGCCCCTATTGCTGGAGTTTCTTTCTCGCGCAACGTGGTCATTGCTATAGGTCCCGTACGCATACCGGACTATCTTGACCGACCCCAGATCGTGACCCGCTCCGGCAAGAATGAGCTCAAGCTCTCGGAATTTCACCGATGGGCCGGGTCTTTGGAGGCTGATACAAGCCGCGTGCTCCTCGAGAACGTTTCCAGTTTGTTCCCTGCCGGTAGTATTTCGGTCGAACGCTGGATATCATTCCCGGCGAGTCGCGTGCCTGCTTCGTTGCGCGTCGAAGTACTTGTTGACCGCTTCGAAGGAACGCTCGGCCATTCGGTGCTGCTCAAGGCTCAATGGAGGATACTTGCCAATGACGGAAATCTATTGCTGAGCAGGGAAGCAGCATTCACAGAACAGATGAGCGGCAGCAGTTACGATGCGCTCGTTGCGGCAATGAGTAGTACTCTCGCGAGACTGAGCCTTGCCATATCTGAGGGAATCGCCTCTGTGCTCCGGCAGTCACCGACAAAATGATAAACTCCCCAACTATTTCTGGTAGCCCCTGATCTATCACGGCCTTCATCCAATCGTTCTTTCACCTTCATTTATTGCAGGAGTGGTGGATGCGATACTCGCTCGTGGCATCCTTGCGGTTGGGCGCATGATACCCGCTATCGGCCCCCATAGAATTTCCACCTCTAAACGGGTGGCCCCAGCCGCACGCGGCAAAAAAAAGGGGGTCCACCAATTGGGCCCCCTGAAGGACAGAATCGAGTCTCAGAAGAAGTATGTTGCGCTGACCCTCACGGTGTCAACATTGCCATTGGAGCTAAGCCCCGATGGATATCCATTGACCGTCACTATATTGTACATTTGCCTTGCATAGTGTGTGTTATACCGCGAGTACTCGAGACCGAGACGGATCGCCGGATTTGGATCGTAAATCAAATTAACGTGGTACTCCTCCAGCCGCTCGGTCGCGGGGGCGGCAGCAGCCGCTAGCGTCGGACCCGCACCGTAGGTGACAGCCTTGCGTGCATCGCTAACGTTATATTTGGTCTGCGAGTAGTAAAAGCCGCTCCAGAGCGTGTTGGTCCAGTACCACTGCAGCTGTGCCCACCCTCCGGTGGCCACCGGTGCCACGTAATCCGCGCGCGGGTTGAGCTGGTTGCTGTAAGCGGCGTAACCGGCTGCGGTGGCAGGATACTGATAGGCGGTCCGGTCGTAGGCGTAAGCCATCATTTTGAGGGGCGGGCCGCCGGCGAATTGGCGGATGTCCTGTCCGGTAAACGCGCTCACCGCCAAGCCGAGGGTGTGGGCGAGCTTGCCAGGAGCTTTCTCGGGGATGATGGGGATGAAGCTCTTGAAGGTCACCATCCATTCGTCAACGTTGCTGCTGTCGTAACCGTTGACGTTCCAGTACTGGACACTGTTTCCGGGTCCGGTACCACTGAACGCAGTGTTTGAATAAGAAGCTTGGCCGTTAATGTCACCGTAGGGCCCGAGGGTATATGGGGTGATCGGCTTCTCCCGACCCCATAGACCGCCCAGACCGAACTGGAGCATCCAAGCACCGATCTTGCCGCAGGCATCCGTCTTATAGAGAATCTCACTGAAGAACAGGGGGAGGTTGCTTCTCTGGAACCCGTCATCGATTGTCGTGCCGGTGGCCTGGGAGCCGCCCGGCCAGCTGTTGAGCGAGTAGGGTGCCTGGATACCTCCGGTTATGGAGAACGTCTTTGTAGCCTGCCATATGCCCGTGAGCTGAGGAGCCAGTGCGCCTTTGTTTGCCGCGCCGTTCTCGTTCACACCCAGCAAGCAGAAGCAGGGCAAGACGCCCGGAACCGTCCATGTCTGGCCCGCAATCACGGTGAAGGTCGGCCATTCGAACTTCATGAAGGCATGCCTGAGGGCAAACAGGCCGTAGTCCTCCACGTTGTTGCGGACGGGCCCAGAGACGGAGTTCGAAGTATCGAATCTGAAATCGCCTTCGATAAAGGCCGATGTCCTGGCTCCCCAGGTGTCCGGACCTTTTATCAAGAAATTGAGCCTTGATTCGCCGATGCCCCAGCTCGTGGCCCCATACCTGTCACGGGATGACGAGTTGAGTCCACTCGCCTGGCGCTCGGCCTCCGTTACGTCCTGGTTCAGGGACTGGTTGGCATACATATAATCCACTTTTACCATACCGCCGATGGAGAGATCCCACCTGCTCGTCGCGCTGCCGGCATAACTTATCGCCGGGACGGCGAGCATTCCAGCAAAAAACAAAATGATCAGTCTTTTCATCTTTACCTCCTTTAACTGGTCTTAGATACAACAACAGCCTGTATGCTCCTCGAGCAATCGAAACTCGTCCTCACCTCCTTTCGTTCCTACGCTTCGTTCTGGTGCAGATGCTTGGCTCAGCGTCAGCGTAACGTTATCGATGGTCGTCTAAAGGCTCGCCCCTACGGCCTTTAATAAAGCAATCGAAATGCCATCATACGTCGTTGTAATCAATGGGAAAAACAAATCACAACGTCATGCATTTTCGAGAATTCGCGGAATTTCGTGAGAGTGCTTCTATTTTGAGGCTCGCTGCTCGGTGGTCAAAATTGAAATTGGGTTATTAGTTGGAACAAGGGGAAAAAGATGTCATTGCTTATTCATGGATGGGATCTATGCCAAACGCCTGCAAATCTGCCAATTCCATTCATCTTATGCTGCACGTTCATCCCCTCTTGGAGCACCTTGGCAACGGGATTATCAACGGCCGTGCGGGTCTGCTCGAAAACTAAAGCAACGCAATACGTTCTTAGTTCTTGCAAGCCAGATACTTATTATTCCAAAGGACTGTGGGATTCATCCTCGAATCTGCTGAAGCAACTCACGCCTACGGCCGTTCATCTGCTTTTACCGCAAGCTCTTTAGAAACTAAAATTGAATTCAATGAAGGTACATTTCTCGCTGTCTTAATTTGTGTAGGGGTCGGATCTGGGCCAAAAAGTGGACCCAACGATCTCTGTGTAGGCCCAGCTACTTCTAATTTATGTACCCCCTGAGTTTTCTCATCAGCAGTCGCCTTTTTGCCTGTCGTGTTCTCGTGTTCTTCAATGCTAGCATTCTCTCCGGGCCCCACGAGGAGACTTGGTTTAGGCTCTGCGTTACTATGGGCCGGGTTAGCTTGCTGAACAGAACCTGCGTCGCTGGGGGATTGCTCCCTCGTCGCCTGCTTCGAGGGCAGCATGACGCAGACCTCACCCCCGTCGCTTCCCTTCAGAGACACCGCTGTAGGGTATGGCGATGTGTCATGGACCTCTCTTTCGTGTCTGGGGGATTCTGGGCGCTGGGTCGTCATCAACTCAGCTTTCTGGTCTTGATCGTAAGAAGGATATTCTCTCGGCCACTCGCGGAGTTTGGGTGTGATGTAAACTTTGAGATTGGCGTCTCTCGCTTTGAAGAGAAGGTTTTCTACCCACTGCCATTTGGGCTGAAGAGCCTTTACTTCTCTGGTTTTTCTTTGCGCGCCAATAATGATCCACTTAAACAGGTGGAGACGCTCGAAAGTCAACTCCTCCAGTAACGGCTCGCATGACACAAACGTTACTGAAGCTTTCACCTTCTTGAACGCCTCCTCCGCTTCGCGTACCCGTTCCTGCTTGTCGACTGTGGTGCCCACCCAAGCATTCTGAGGCCAGTTGAATTCAGTTAGGCGTTGGGGATACTTGGTTAAGAAGATAAAATTCAATTGCTTCTTCTGCTCGACCTCTTTGAGAATCTCGCGTATGACGTCCGACTCAAACCATTCCCCAAACAGGTCACCCAAAGAACAAACGAGGACGTTGCGGTTCCGCAAGCTTGAACCTTTAGCCGGAGCCTTCATGCGCGAGGGGACGTTGATTCTGTCTGACGGAAGTTTAGGCTCAAACGTTCCATACTTCCACACAGTGGAGGGCCAGGTGGACACCAGCACTCCTGATGGGTTCCTCAACTTCGCCATGAAAGCGTTCCTGGGTGAAATGGAGCGCAGACAGGTCAAACATCGTACGAAGAAGGCGATGGAGTATAAAAAGAACCAGGGCGCGGTGGTCGGGTCCGTGCCATATGGCTACAAGAGAAATGGCAACGGCCTTGAGGAAAATCCGCAGGAGCAAGCGGTAATCAAGCTTATCAACGAGCTGTACCGGCAGTCGGCGCGGCTGATGGAGATATGCAGAGTCCTGAAGGAAAAGGGGATCAAGACCGGGAAGGGCAGCTCGTTTAGCTCGCAACAGGTGAAGCGGATCGTCGATGGCTACAAGAATCGGTACTCCAAAGAGAATGGCCGGTTGAGCAAGAGCATTAGGCAGTTCATTAAGGCCATCGCCTAAAACGGTCAAGACAGGGCCTCTCCAAGCTGGACGTATGCACCATTTCCATTCGTTTATCCAGCCGAGGCAGATACTTGGTCAGCTAGCTTGACAGGTGTTGGTGATCGACCTTGTCGAGTGCTGTTCGCACAACATCGATCACATCTGCTTGCACGAAGGGTTTCGGCAGTATGGCATGTGTAAGAGGACGTACATCGACGGGGATGTGTTCCTCCGCATAGCCGGTCAGGAGGATTATCTGGAGCTTGGGGTTGATCTGGAGAGCAGCCTTGATGAGGTCGGAACCAGACAACTTGGGCATGGTGAGGTCGGTAATCATAAGTGTGATCTTCTGACTGTTCTCTATATAATACTGTAGCGCCTCTGCGGGATCGTTATACGATGCATGGAGGCATCCACGGCGCTCCACCATCTGTTCGATCATTTCTTCGATCATTTCCTCGTCATCCACAACAAGAATAACGTCTTTATCATCGCAGATTTTCTCTACCATATAGGAAGCGTACCATAGTCTGCGAAGATTCCAAAGGATAAACGGCGGGTCGACGGTACTTTTTCCGTGGACCCCCTTGACATTCGTTTGAGCGCACCCAGAATTATTTTTAGCGATTTTGGCTCTCGCATCGTGCCGCAGCAGCGCCAGCAGTGCGTATGTGGCCAAGGAAGACCGTTCGCTCAACTGAGGATCACTATGGGTCGGTCCCTCGGAACCCCGCTCTTGAAAGGAGGCTGCGTGTGACGGAGTCGGGTGTAAATAACAACAGCCTGCATACCGTGATCGACTTTGAGGACCTCCTTGCTCAGAGCCAGCGCATGGGGCCGCTTCCGAGCGGATACAGGGGATTCACTTGGAGCGACAGCGCATGGATCACGAGCAAGGTGTTTTCTGAGTCGGTCTGTTCGGGTCGGTTCGGGCTGTTCAATGCTGACGGCAAAGATATGACGATAGAAGGCAAGCAGTTGTTTGATCTCAAGGAGTTGTCACTCTGCGCCCTGTGGGTGGACAAGGCCCCTGTTGCTGTGGAGGGATGGGAGAAAGGGATCAGAAAGTACGCCACAACACAGACGGTGTCGAGGGCCTCAATCCTCCGTTGTGCCTTGGATTACCGCGCCGTTGATCGCGTGGAGCTTAAAGCCGGTGGCAAGCATATCCTGGTCCTCGCCATAACCGTTCTCATCAGATAAGGCCGCGGCCATGTTTGCATCGCAACGTGATCTTGTCACGCGCAAAAAAGAATAACAAACGGTCCGGTGTGTTATTCTCGCGGCGAGGTGCCGGAAGGAGCCGCCCCGTGAGGTGATGAGGTGATCGCCTCATGCATAAGCTGTCCGAGAGAGATTCCTCTTCGGTTGCAGAACTGCGACACTCCTTCCCCCTAATGGACGAAGCTGTCTTATAATATTGGGTAAGATATACTTTACCGACTCCAATGCCGGTTCACTCATACCGTTGATCGCACCCAAAGGGAGGAGACATGGCAAAGCAGGGCTCTCCCGATAAACTCAAAGACCTTCGGAAAAAAGCTGAGAAGCTGCTGGCAGAGAATGGGGTAAAGATTTCCCGCACCTTTTACGGCAAAGACGTCAATGAGCTGAATCAGGAACTTTCTGTCCATCAGATTGAGCTTGAGATGCAGAACGATGAGCTTCGAAGATCCCAGGAAGAACTGGAAGAATCGCGGTCGCGCTACATCGACCTCTACGACTATGCCCCTGTCGGCTACCTGACCCTTGATGAAAAAGGCGTTGTCTCCGAACTCAATCTGACCGCTGCC
>DATKNH010000092.1 GCA_035541455.1 Syntrophorhabdales bacterium | reverse complement strand
ACCACGCGAGGCTGGATGAGGCCATTGCCGCCTCTGCCAACACCGTGATCACCGCCTGCCCCTACTGTTTGATCATGATGGAGGATGCCATCAAGGACAAGGCGCAGTCTGAAACCATGAAAGCCCTGGATATCTCTGAAGCGCTGGTGAGGGGGATGTAGGGGGAACGTACTCCACTAACAGAATCTACTGCGCGTGGAATAAGAGGATGGAGCAGCTGGCCCCATCCTCTTACGTGGTCGCAAAAGGGTCTTAGCCTTACTCCTCCAGCTTAATGGCCTCTACCGGACATTCTTCCACGCAGGCACCACACTCCGTGCAAGCCTCTGCATCGATTTTCGCCGAGTCCTCAACAGTAATGGCGTCTACCGGGCAGACCTCAGCACAGGCCCCACATGCGGTGCAGGTTTCTTCGTCGACTTTCGCTGGCATCTCATTACCTCCTTGAAATAGATATCACCAATACGTATACATATTGCAAGACTGCAAATGAATGTCAATAGAAAAATATAAAAAAATTTTCTTGACACACAGCTTTATTCCTAGTTAAATTGGACAATGTTTGCAGTAGGGAAACGGGTTGTGGGGAAGAGTGTCGGGCTGATTGCAGTTGTCTCATTTGTACTCCTGCTGGGTTCAGGCTATGCGTTCTCCGCGGGAACCTACAAAGTCAAGAGTGGTGATACCCTCGGTAGCATTTCTAAGAAGTGTAAGATCTCGGTTGATAAACTCAAGAGCCTGAACGGGCTCACCTCGGACAGCCTGAGAAAGGGGCAGATTCTCGTTGTGAGCTCAGGCACGGTTTCCTCTTCAAAACAGAAGAACACAACAAAAGGACGGATCAACAAGCAGCGGACTTTTACGACAGCTGGTAACGAGGACCAGACAGTTGGTGAGTTCATTCACTATAAAGTTGAAAAAGGTGATACGCTGGAGACCCTTGCCGAAAAATTCGATATCGAAAAGAGTGATATCGTTGATCTTAACAATATCAAAAAGAAAGGTTTAACGCCGGGCAGAATTATTCGTCTGCCTAAACCTGAAGGCGAAAACGATGATGAGATTGTCGCCCTTTCGCCGGATATGAACAGCAGCTACTCACTGAAGAAGTGGCGGAGCGAGGATGAGATGGGAATGCTCGTCAAAGTCGCGAAAAGCTTTGCCGGCGCTCCTTACCGCTACGGCGGAGATTCAGTGAGAGGCCTCGACTGCTCTGCTTACGTTAAGAAGATATACGACATTTTTGAAGTGCAGCTCCCCAGAAGCGCTCGCGAGCAGTATTGCGCGGGGACAAAAGTATCCCGTAACGACCTGACGACAGGCGACCTTGTCTTCTTCAGAACGAGAAAACAGTTCACCTATCCTACTCATGTAGGCATTTATATTGGCGAAGGCAGGTTCATCCATGCTTCATCCTATTGCAGACAGGGCGTGAGAATCAGCAGTCTCTCCGAAGATTATTACTCAAAGAGATTCATGGGTGCAGTACGTGTAAAGACATTGCAGCCCGATCCAGCTGATTCAACCCACAACAGTTCTTCGAAAGAGTCCGGTAACAACAGTTAGTCAGTGAGTCTTCCCCTTATTGTCCTCTTCGTATCCGCTTGCGTTCATCTGTCGAGCTACGTACTTCTTGCCTGCCGTGTCGAACCTTTCATGTACCAGTTCTATATGGTGGCTTGGTGGTCATACATCGTCGGGTTGGACGCAGCGCTGGCGCTGAAAAATAGAAGATTTCTGATCCTTAACAGGACCTTACCCTTTCTGATCGTTATCTCTTCTGCCTTCTGGTGCGTCTTCGAGCTCATCAATCTCCGTATTCAGAACTGGTACTACATAAATGTGCCTTCCAGCGTGCTCATTAGATTCCCCGGTTATTTGCTCGCCTACGGTACTGTCATTCCAGGGCTCTATATCACCAAGGAGGCCTTTTCTGAACTTCTGGGGAGTATCCGTGTACGCCCCCTTTCTTTTCATGTCCCACCAAGGTATTCCATGCTTTTCGGTGTCCTTCTCTTTCCTGTGTTCATGCTTTTTCCGGCACACTGTTTTTTTCTAGCATGGCTATTTCTGATCCCGATCCTTGAAGGCTACAATCAGTCGAAGGGGTACTGGTGCTTCACGAAAGACCTGCAGGAGGGCGAGGCAGGCAATCTCATAGCCTCTGCCCTGGCAGGGCTTTTCTGTGGCTTCCTCTGGGAGACATGGAATTATTGGGCCATTGCGAAATGGGTATACACTGTGCCTTTTTTCGAATCTTTCAAACTTTTCGAAATGCCTGCCCCAGGCTATCTGGGTTTTATCCTTTTTTCCCTTGAAACAATGTTGTTCCTGGCGCTCATTCGCCCTAACCTGTCAATGAGAAGACATGAAGCCGCAATCATCGCCGCGGCCCTCGCCTTCTCCTGTATGTCGTTTGCGGCGATCGATCGGTACACTGTCTTTTCTTTCACCGACACTATCGACCAGCTCAACTTCCTCCCCGTGAGCAAACGCGAAGAGTTGAAAAGCCAGCATGTAAAGACCAGCTTCGCCATAGACCCACAAGAACTTACTTCCGGGGAGAGAAAAACTCTTGCGCTTCTCCATCTCAAAGGATTGGGGATGGCAAACGTCGAGAAACTGCGGAAGGCAGGGATAGAATCAGTGCCTCAACTCGCGAGAATGACAGAGGAAGAGCTATCCACCGTTATCGGCGAAAAGAATAGACAGCGGCTGAGGGTCTACGTGCGGGCTGCGCGTGACTACTTACCACAATCGTCGTATTGACTTCCTTCTCTTCATGTGATGGAATACTGGCGACGCAAGCCACGGTTGAGGTTAGGGCTAATACAAACAAATTGCAAATGGCCTGAGAAGAAAGTCTCGGGATTGTGAGCGTAAGAGTTAAGCCATGACAAAAAGAAAAGTAAAAGAGGACCTCAAGAAACCCGATTTCATGATGGTTGCCCTGGAGCGCGCCACCACGTGGATAAAAGAGCACGTAAGACTCTGCATCATTGTGCTGTCGGCGCTCATAGTCATCGGCCTCGGATTGACCGGATACCGGATCTACGAGAGCAGAGAAGATGACAGGCTGCAGTATCAGTTGGAAGAGGGAGTCGCTGCGTATCAGGAATTCACGACAAACGGCAGCGGCCAAGCCTTGCAGAAGGCAGAGTCGGCATTCAAGGCTGTGTCGGCTTCCCGCCACAAACATCTTGACGAAATTGCAAAACTCTATCTCGCCAAAATCTACTACACTCAGGGCAAGAATGAGGATGCACGGTCAATCTACCTCGATGTGAAAAGCAGAACTTCAAGCAGCATTCTGAGAAGCCTTGCGGAAACCGCGCTCCAGCGTATCGGCCAGCCCGCTAAATAATCACTGACTTCTTTCGACTTCTCTCACGCACCATGGATCACTTCACCTTCATCGGAAAAATGACGAAGAGAAGATCATAGAGGTAGAGGGCTACCACCAATCCGATCACACCTGCAACCACAACGTAGAGTTTTTTATCTGCACCAGAATTCTTCAGAACCCTTTTGATCCTGCTTTTGAAAGTCCGCTTTCTCCTGCGGCGCACTCGCCTGACGTGAGGTATGGGCTGCTGCGGCTGCGGTCTCAGCTGATCATCTGTCTGTTGTTCCGGCATCTGTTCGGCATGTAGTTCGGGACCCATGGCTCATCACCTGTTGACGACATAATCTGTGTATCTAGGAGATATACCTGCAAAGCATGTACCATATACAGCTAATTTCGTACTATCTCTTCTGTTCCACGGATTTCGCGTGCCTAACGGCAGCGATTCCGACATTGCCACCGTTTCTCTGCACCGCGCCTCGATCCTGTCTGCCAGCTCTCCAGCCGCAGCAGGTTCGGCCACCAATGTGTCAAGCTTGTGTGACTTGAGAATTGATAAGCTCTTTTCCCTCTCCCTCTGAGACGTCCAATCCGTCCAGGTCACGATGTCTTTGGCTGCAAAAGGGCGCGGCATCAAGGCATGAGAGCGAAGCGTACTCAGCACGACGGCGTGTTCCGGCAGCATCCGGTCAAGCCATCGCATCATCGCGTACTGGTGCGCGTTCTCATTCATGACGTGCTCCCGCAGTGCAGGCGTTACTGCGCCCGGAAAAAGCTTTGCCACGCCGAACCCGGAGAAAAGCAGCATCACGGCTGCCTGGCCCACCAGCAGCCAGTGCATTACGCTCTTCCTCTTGCTCCATGGCGCGGATGCAGCAGCTATGCAAAACCACATGCAAGGCTCGAGGTAATAGCCGGCTGAGCGCGCGCCCGCGCAGTAGCTGACCGTCATCGCTGCAAGGGCTGCTGTTACCATGACGATCGAACGTCTCGCATTGAAGAGAACGACGCAACACGAGAGAACCCCGAGACCGAGAACTGAGCTCAGCCTGCCCACCGTATCCGGCAGGATAATGCCGAGTGGAAAAGAAAGAGTAGACATGCTGTAATAACGGACATACTGTGCAAACCTCGTCAGGCCGGCATCGCCGTGCTCCTTGAATACCTCAAGCATGGGAGAAATAGGGTCCCCGTAGAAGAGAAATTTTTGTAGCTCCATGGGAAAGACCATCGTCAGGTAAAACACCAGCGCAAGAGTGATGGCCACGACAGCACGCCGGGAAATATACGCTGCAACCATGCCGAAAAACAGGACAACACTCCCTGACAACAAAAAGGAATATTTGCATGACATCGCGAAGAAACAGCATCCGAAAGCCAGCATGATTGATCGTCCGTCAAGAGAACGGAAACGTTCGGATAGCAGCAAGAGCGCCAAGGTATTCGCCGCAACAGGCAAGAGAAACGGCTTCTGATTGGGCACGAGAAAGAGCAGGAACGGGCAGCTTATGAGAGAGCCCAAAGCAAATATCCTGTCTCTGCCTGTCTCCAATCTCGAAATAACCGCCATAAGAAGGGCAAAGAGAGCGGCCACAGACAGGGTTGCGTTCAGGATGTCAGTCCCTCCAGCCAGTCCCAGCATATTGAGCACTTCTCCTGAACCTATGAGGCGCGCGTGGAACCAGTCATACCGAGGATAGGCAGTTCCCCTTCGAAGAAACTCAAGAGGCACTCCCAGATGATAATCGAGCGAATCTGCGTCCGTCGGAGGTGAGAGTGCCAGAAGCGCAAGACATGCACATACGGACAGGAGAAGGCAGGCGGTAGCGCGTTCGATGAATCTCAGTTCCGAAAGAAAGCCCGGAACCCTTTTCCATGAAGGAAAGATGCCGGCACGGCATATGGACCAAATCTCCACAAGACCCAGACCTGCAAGCGCCCATGCGAGACCCCGGAATAGCTGGACGGGTATCTTCCATGCTACAAGCATGATTTGCAGTGCAGTTGCTACTACCGCGATGGCAACCAGAAAACTCGAAGCAGCACGCAACGCATCGTTTGAATCGCGAAATAGCAACTGGCAGAGACGACCACCCAGATGTTTGAACCCCAGCACCATCAAGATGGACAGCACGGCAGGCAACGGAGGGGCAGGAATCCAGTCGTTCAGGGTTAGGAAATGACCGCTCACACCACAAACGATTCAAGATTCATGCCGAGTTCACTAACCACGCTATGCAAGAGGCTTACATCTGAAGTGCACAGGGTCTCTGCTTTGACAGACTGAGGCCGGCGCTCAAAGAATGCCACTCTAGGTATCCGGAGGAAATCTCTATTTAACGGAAGGGTTGGGTATAGTTTACAATGGTGAGAGAAGTGCCGGGGAGCGGAATCGAACCACTGACACGGGGATTTTCAGTCCCCTGCTCTACCGACTGAGCTACCCCGGCAACGGTTGTAATTTAAACATAAGACCCTTGAGCAGTCAAGAATTTCCGCGCATATATCGACAATTGCATTGAAGCGAGGGATATGACATAGTATCACTCATATCCTGGAAAGATGCTTTTCTGCACTCATCATACAGGCGAGCCGCATGGATTGCTTGGCGCTCAGGTGGCAGCTACCTATTTTTCGAGACAGCTTGCCATTCCGTCCATGGCGGTGGGCCTCACGCGCGACTTTGAAAAGGAGCTATTTCTTTCTTTTGCCGAAGAGCACTACAAAGGCAAGGAACGAATAATCGGCTTCTCCCATTTGAGCGGAAGAAAAGATATTTTTGAATTGATCACCATTCTTCGCGAGATTGGCTTTACCATCATTCTGGGAGGGCCACAGGCGCTCCAAGATTACACGGGCGAGCCGGAGAGTGACAGATTTCCCCATAGGTTTCAGGGGCTCAAGGATCGAATAGATATTGTAGTCCAGGGCCCCGTCGAAGGGCTTGGACCGGAGCACGTCAAAGAAAGGACTTGTATCATTCAATCCGGGTGGAGGGCTGATCTTTATCTAAACGTGGATTGGTCTAATCTTCACACCTTCACTAAGAAGCTCGAACCACTGAGCATAGAGGTAGCGCAGGTACTCGCTGCTATCGGGTGCCCCTATGCAAAAAAGGAATCCGCGGTCGTACTCGATCCTCCTGCATCGCTTGCTGATAAAGTGCCGAAGCTGACTGCGCACACTTGCGGCTGCGTCTTCTGCGATGTCGCCTGGGATAAAGGGTTTCAGGGGCACGTGACTGGAGCATCGCTCCTTGCACAGATCACCAATCTGTCTGAAAAGGAAGGCAGGAAAATTCCTTTTGAGCTGATAGATGAGTATCCAATATCGACGCTGCAGGCTCTTCTCGACGAAACGGCAAAAGCAAAGATCGAACTGTCACAGGTAAACCTCGTCTGTCGGGTAGATGCCGTGACAAAACAGGCAGAGAACCTCAAAAAGATACTGACCACAGCCCGCGAGCGAGGGCTGCGTATTATGTTTTCATCTATCGGCTTTGAGTCTTTCAGCGAAAAGATTCTTTCGCATTTCAACAAGGGAGTGTCGGTGGCAGAGACTACCGAGTGCGTAGAACTGCTACGCCGCCTGAAGGATCAATTCGGGGACACCCTGCTTTACCGGAGAGACGAAGGAGCAGTGCATGGCTTCATCCACCCCACACCGTGGGATGACGGCGAAACAGTACCAGAATTGGACAGGAACATTGTGCTGCATCGGCTTTTCGAGGATATACTCCCCGAGCACAGTACCCCGCTCATAATTCACCACGGCTCCGCTCTTGGGCACTGGCTAAGGCAGATTGAAGAGACAACAGGGGTGACTTTCGGACGGGATGGCACGTGGATCGAGTGGTGGAACCACACATGAGCCCCAAGAGGCTAACTGCCTTATACTAATTCGCATTCAAGATGGATACCGAGGCGAGCCAAGGCTTGGGCCATTGCAGGCGTACTGAAGTACGTCAAAATGGAACAGGCTGATGGTCAACGAAGGTAGGCGCGTGAAGGCGAATTAGTATTTAGCCGCCGGAGAGAAAGACAAGTATCGCCATCTCATCCCCGTCCTTAAGAGGAAAGGCCAGTTCCAGCGGAACCGTCGGTTGTGCATTGACAAAAATCTCTATGTAGCCGTGCAGTTTATCAGGCTTAGCAAAAAGCTTTGCCTGCATGGCAGGAAAGCGCCCCACAAGATTCTTGAGACACTCTCGTACGGTATTCCCATCCAGTTCAAGTATCGCTTCCCCGCCTTCGGTCAAGTAGGGGTGGAGGGTTACCTTTACACTCATGTACTTCCACCTTGTCGCCTAGTCATTATTTCTTATACGACTTTTAATCGTAGAATTCTTTCTCTTCTTCCCGTTCCTGTCTAAAGGGCCGTGGCTTGAGCATCCCGCTCTGGCTCACGGCCCCTCAAACCTTCTTTAGTTTACCATTATGCTTCCAAAAGCTCCGCAGCCTTCTTCTGTGCGGATGTCATCCTGAGCGCCGCATCTCTCTTCTTGGAGATAGACACTTTTGCAGCGTCCACATAATCAACGGCTTTGATGTCACAGAAACGGACGCACTGCGGATCGCCGTCGCAGAGGTCGCACTTGATGACTTTTCTATCTATCGTGTTGAAGTTCATGGCTCCAAACGGGCAGACTGCCACGCAGGACCGGCAGCCGATGCATTTGTCATAGTCGACCATTACCCTGGCCAGATCTTCTTCTCGGGAAATAGCTTTCACCGGGCAGACGTTCATGCAGGGCGCATCCTGACAGTGCTGGCAGATCATAGGGACGTAGAGCCCTTCGTGTTCCCATTTCTCTATCTTAATGCGTGCCCTCATCGGGTTGACCACGCCGTCGTGCTTGACCGCACAGACAGATTCGCAAAGCCGGCAACCCGTACATCTCTCCTGATTGACTACAAGTGATTTTGCCATTGCTTCCATCTATCGTTTCCTCCTTTAGATTCAATCACAGCAAGTGAGACGGCTCATTCTCGAGGCCGAGTCGCTTCAGGGTCTCCGGGGTAGGTATGCCGTTCTCGTCACAGCCTTTATGCTTATAGAATTCAGCTCTCATCGCCTTGAACTTTTCGCGATCGATTGTAGCGCCGATAACATCGGGCGCGCCACGTTTAGCCGGTTCATTGTGGTACCGGTCGGCAAGCACATCTCCCTTGTGGGGATCATCCTTCTTGAAACCTTCGCGGATATTGACCAGTTTCTCGATCATATTGCACCGTTCTGCGCCATTCCAGATATCAGTGGGTGTAAGTTCCAGGCCCGTGTTGTAATGAACAACTCTCGCCCAGTCTTCGAAATTGGGAAGCGTCGCGCCCAGAAAGGTCGTGTGATACTTGCAGATGCCCATGCAGTCAACACCCATGAAGCAGTTCTCCTGCCAGAAGACCTGCCACGGCTTTCCTTCGTAGGACCTGTGGTCGGAACTGAGTTCCCCCTCGAAAGGCACCGGACTCGAGTAGATCCTCTTCATGACATCTTTCGGCAGGTGATAGAGGTCGATTGCGGGCCTGCTTCTGAGGTGGTCGGAGCCCCTCGAAGAAACCGCGATGTTGAGTGCAAGACCAGGCGTTGCGCGCTCATCAGAGTGCAGGTTGCTCATGCCTTTGACGTGGATGAGATACTTTTCCGAATCTTTACCTATTTTCTGGGCCGCCCTGATGGGACCTTCCGCCAACGTGTCACCCAGCCATGTCTTCCTCTGGCAGATGCGGTGGATCATCTCAAGCACCGCCTCACCATTACCGAATCTCAGATCGACGCCGTCGGTGTCTTTGCTGGTCAGTATGCCATAGTCGTAAAGCTCCATGGCCCAGGCGATCATGCTGCCGATCTCCAAATTGTCGACGCCGTACTGGTCGACAAGGTGATTGGCGCAGAGCAGGGTTGCGGCGTCGGTACAACCGGGCTCGCAACAGAATCCACCCTGTGAAGTATACTCGGGACCCTCATCGTATTTTCCGACGAGGCCGAACTTCTCAGCGAGCGGGCTCTGCGGGATCTTATATTTTGCACGGCAGTGCACCTGACAGTTGAAACATGCGGTCATGTTATATTCACCGCACGTGGCCTTGGAAATCTCATCCAGGTTTTCAGGTTCGATCTCGTCAGCATACCTGAGCTGATTATACTGGAAGTTGTTTGTCCGGACACCGCCCCACGAATTGGTCGCGCCCCAGATGAAGGGTGTGCCGAGCGTACCCATGGTCTGATTAACCTTCGCACTCGTGATGAGGTCAATGAACCTCTTATTGTATTCGAGAGCCTGTGTCGGATGAGCGATCTTTATATCCATCGTGCCTCTCGCTGCCACGCACTTCAGATTCTTCGATCCCATGACCGCACCCATGCCCGTACGGCCAGCTGAATTCTTGATGCCGGTCATGACATTCGCGTAGCGGACCAGATTCTCACCTGCGGGACCGCAGACCGCAAACTTGATGTCCTCATCTCCCATCTCTTTCCGGATAGCCCACTGCGTGTCGGTTACGCTCTTTCCCCAGACATGTGAGGCATCGCGTATCTCAATCTCGCCGTTATGTACCCAGAGATACGAAGGTTTTTCGGCCTTTCCCAGGAATACCAGGTGATGGTAGCCGGCAAGTGCCAGCTCCGCCGCGAAGAAGCCGCCCATGTTTGTGCTGCCGAGCATGTTGGTGAGAGGTGATTTCCCCATCACGTCCGTCCTGGAGGTCGCAGATGCCATGGTTGCCGCAAGCATGCCGATCCCTATCACGAGGACATTATCAGGACCAAGAGGATCAACGCCGGGCTTCAGATAGTTATAGAGCAGGTACGCGTTCATTCCACGCCCGCCGAGGAACTTCTTCCGCACATCGATGGGAATAGGCTTCGACTCTATCTCGCCGGTCGTAAGGTTGATAATAGCAACTTTTCTGTTTAATGCCATCTTACTTTCCCTCCTTCTTCTCCGCCATTTTCTTTGCCATTGCTTCCTCAGCCAAGCGCTCACTTGTTTCCCACACCGGCCCGCGCACTCTCGGGAAACCCGCCTTTACCCATGCCACCCGCCACTCGGAGCCGCACTTCGCGCATTTGACCGTGGGCTGGCCGGGCTGTGCCGAAAGCCTGGATGTACAGCTCGGGTTAAGACATCTGAACTGACCATACGTCCTGGTCTTGGCAACAGCTTCTTGTGTAGATAATTTTTCTTCTGCCATTTTCGCCCTCCTAATGTAATCTTATGCTATGCAGCCTTACTGGCTTTATAGGCCTTGTAAGCTTTACTCAAAAGCACCATCGGATGCACGATTGTGAGGCCGGTGCCCTCCTTAATGCGTAACCCGCACCCTCCGCATTCCGTCACTACAGCAGAGGCTCCGGAGTTCTTCGCCTCATCCCAGACCTTCTGGCTGATTTCTACCGAACGTTTATAGTTCTGTTTCTTCATGCCGTAAGAACCGCTCAAACCGCAGCAGTTGTAGTTCGTACCGACAACCTCCACACCCGGGATCAATTTCAGAAGATCAAGCGGCTCTTTGGTTAGGCCCTGTACTTTCAAGTGACAGGGGTTGTGGTAAAAGACCTTCAATGGCACCTCGCCAAATGCGGTGTTGAGCTTACCCTCACGGTGCAGACGCAACACGAATTCATCCGCATCCAGAATATGCTCCGCCACATATCTCGCCTCTTCGCTGTCAAAAAACTTCCTGCCCTCTTTGCGGAGCATCATGTTGCAACTGGGACAGGTCGTGATGACATCGTAGCCCGGCGAGCTAGCCGCATAGAGCGACTTCATCACAAACTGGAAATTTTTCTCCGCGCCCTTTAGGTTGGCATTGGCCATCATCGGCATACCGCAGCATTTCTGCTCGGGCACAAGAACCTCGAAGCCATTCGCTCTCATGACTTCCACAAATGACTGACCGATGTCTGGTCCATAGTAGTTGGCCCAGCAGCCGGTATAGTAGACAACCTTCTTATCCACGGGGGCCTCCTTTGAACCAATCCCTGAACGTACGGCGGTGGAACGTAGGCAGGTTAGCCTGGTGGTGGATACCTGCAGTGAGTTCCATGATTCTCTTGACAATGGGAAGATTGCCGGCCCAGTTCGCCAACGGTGCGGTGAGAGATCCCAGCTTTGCAAGAATCTCCGGATCATCGAGCAGTCTTTTCTTCAGGCTCCTTCCGTGTTTCTGGTAGTACTCTATCTGTGTCTTCCAGACGAGTGTGGGTACATCGATCGCGACCGGGCATTCCACTTCGCACCGACCACAGTGCAGACATTCATCCAGCGGCGACACTTTGCCTTGCAAGAACGAGAGGACATAGTTTTTCGGGCTGTAGACCAGTTGTCTTTCCACCATAAGGTGCTTGGCGATAGGGCACTGGCGAGCACATGCCCTACAATCGATGCAAAGGAAGAGTTCCTCATAGCCGTTGTTCAGCAACGCAGTCCGCCCGTTGTCCAGGATGATAAGATGAACCTCTCTGGCCCGCCCGTCTCCCGACAGGAGCGGCAATGAATCAAAATTGTAGACTTCCGCAGGATTAGGATCAAGATCGAGAAGCACACTCTCCAGTCCAAAAATACCCATGGAGCGCGTATGAAAAAGGGCTGCCTCTTTATCCTTCAGCACTTTTTCAATACTCACCACGAATATTATCTTCCTGGCCTGCTCCAGGTCCTTCGATATGTTCGACATGTGCTGCAGAAAATAGAGCGTTCCATCCTGGGCCGAGGCCGCATTAACACCGAGTACAGCCACGTAATCGCGGGTTTCCGACGAGCTAATCTCGTTGAACTGCCTGGCCACCCCGAAAGACTCAACCAGACCCCTTCCATGCATGCCGGGCACAGCCCAATAGT
Source organism: Syntrophorhabdales bacterium (assembly GCA_035541455.1). Lineage (NCBI taxonomy): Bacteria > Pseudomonadati > Thermodesulfobacteriota > Syntrophorhabdia > Syntrophorhabdales > Syntrophorhabdales bacterium. The sequence continues at coordinate 7,670 of DATKNH010000092.1, read as the reverse complement.
CTTCGACCTTCTTTTTGAATGTGGCAATGTCGAAGTTATTGAACTCCGTAAAATAGCGCAGGTAGGTCTGAAAACCCATGGCGCGAAGCTCCGGGCGGAGTTCGTTCACCACGACATTCGATTTGTTCATGGAGGCCAGGGTCGTGGCACCGGCTATTTCACGAATGCGCACGGCCGCACTTGTCGCATTCTCCGCGAAGGTGACCTTGATATCAGAATATTGTCCTAGACTATTTTTCAGTTGATCCAGCAGGGATGCGTGATTCTCTTTGGCATAGGTGCGAATCTCCTTCAAGTTTGCCTTGATCGCGTCCTGATCAAGGTATGAATCTTTGTGGGAGAAGATTCCGGCTGCCCTGCGTTTGCCCTGCTCAGACGAGGGTTCGATAACCATTATGCCGGGTGTTCTCTGCATACTGTTTTCGTTCCCTCCTGAGATCATCATTGGTTACGATTGACGGATTGTATACCGAAGGGCGCTATCCATATGTTTTCTATCGTAAACAGCTATTTATATCAGGAAGCGGATATCTTTGTCAAGCGTTTTGCAACTTCCGCAAACTGGCCAAAAGACTGTATTGACAATCGATCAGGTTTGGTGTTCTCTATTAAGAACCGTGTATACCGCTCCCATCATAAAGAGGGTTCTAGAGATCATTCAGCTGATCGTCCGGGATCACAATCAGTTCGGGGTGACGCAGATATCTCAGACCCTCGGAATAAACAAAAGTACCGTCTTCGGCATCTTAAAGGCCTTACAGGCGGAAGGATTCGTGGTCAAGGATCCGGCCTCGAAGAAGTACACAATGGGCCATGGCCTTTTTGAGCTCTCAGCTAATGTATTCAAGCGCACTGACCTCGCTGTACTGGCACACCCTTTCCTTGAACAGCTGGCGGAACAGGTGGCTGAAACAGTGATTTTGGGGGTGAAACAAAACAATCATGTCAAGTTTCTCGATGTGATCGAAGCCAGGAAGGATCTGAAGATTTCATCGCATGTCGGCGCAAAAATCCCTGCAGCAGCCGGCGCCACGGGAAAGGTTGTTCTTTCCTTCATGCAGGACACTGAGATCAGGAGCCTGTTTGGAGAAAAAGGCCTGCCCCGCTTCACGGAAAAGAGCATAACGGACGTCGGCGTTCTTCTTGCTGAAATCGCCAGAGTCAGAAAGCAGGGGTACGCTCTCGATTTTGACGAGTTCCTCAAGGGGACTACGGCGGTCGCAGCGCCCATACATGCTGGAAAGCGGCTCGTGGGCATCGTCTGGGTCGTCTGCTTTACCAGCGCGACAGATGAGAGGAAAGTCGGCGAAATCGTGGAGCAGGTAAGAAACACCACCAAACTGATCAGTCGGGCGATCGAAACCGCAATCGTTCCTATTTATTCAGGCAACGTCGAGGAGATGATGAAAGTTCTGGTCGGACAAAGCAAGAAGCCAGCCCTAGGTTAAGCAAATCCCAAATCTCAAATTCCGAACCATCTTCAAATTCACTAAATGTCAAATGCTTCGAGGGTGAGACCATCGTAACAGGCGGTCTTAGTTTGTGAATTTGGATATTGGCAGATTGTTTGAGATTTGAATATTGGAATTTGGAGACTATTTGGGGCTATTTGTCAGCGCTGCGCTGTGCCCGCGGCAACGTGACCGTCACCCGCACGCCGCCTTCGGCAAGAGGTACTAGATCAACCTTCCCGTAATGCTTTCTCGCGAGCAACTGTGCTATTGCCAGACCAAAGCCGGTTCCCGTCACTTTTGTAGAATAAAAGGGAGCAAACAAGCGTTCCGTTTCTTCAGGCTTTGGAGTGGCGCCGTTGTTGAATATTTCAACTCGCAGGTTGCTTGTATCCTCCAGGCGAGAGGAAACCGCGATAAGCCCTGAATCCGCTGTGACAGCCTCAAAACTGTTCTGGAGCAGATAGTAAAAGAGGCGCTGAAGCGCATCCGCATCCCCGACGGCGCAGCTCGCTTCATGATCGAGTTGCACGCGGACAGTCACCCGATTTCTCTCTGCCGGATCTTCCCCCCGCAGTTTCTCGAGAACACGACCGATAAGCTCGGACAAATCAACATCCTGAACGACCGGCTCTGCGGCGAAGACTTCCATGTAAACCTTTATGTCCTGCATCATTCCTTCAAGCCTCTGGTTCTCCTCAAACAGTCGCTGGAGCAGATCGTACTCTTTGCTCGAAGTGTCCACCTTTTTTTGCAATCTTCTGATGTTTCCGCCGATTACAGTAACCGGATTTCGCACTCTGTCCGCTACCTCTCTCATTACTTCCAGATCGCAACGCGTGGTCTTGGTAATGTAAGCTTCTGTTTCGATCAGGAGGCAGAGGTCAAGCATTTTGCTGACTGTATTGAGGAGCGGCCCCACCTGGTCCTGGGGAGCTTCGGAAAGCAGGATGTCGTGACAGAACTGGCGTATCGTCGAAAAGCCAAGGTTTGAGAACCTCTGATCAAGTGCCACCTCAACGTGGCGAACCCCTATGCGCCAGAGATAGCCGAGCAGCGGGTCGTCCAGTCGTGTCGTGAAAAGGAACTCAAACCATGCCGCCCACGTTATTTTCAGGAACGAAGCCCGACCTTCATGCTCGAGTATGAGATGAGTCTCGGGGATGGCGTCAAAAATATCAAAGAAGTACTTAGCGAATTCATCCTTGCGTTGGACAAAGATCGAACGGTAAGGATCAAGCGCTCTGAGATCCTGATCCGACAGCCCCAACTTCTCCTTGATGAAATGTAGCTTTGCATACGGTACTCCTTCCGAAAGCACACCCACCCCCTTACGTGTCCCTAATACACCATTATAACTGTTAACTGCATACGCTGCAAAGCAATAACGGACTCCTGAAGCATGATAAACCTCCGCGGGCAGGCCCGCGGTACTCATGCGCCACGCATCTGTCAGGCGCAAGAGCAGACAGTCCCTCTCCGATCTTTAAAAAGCAGCACCTCACATGGTAGGCTATACACGCTTAATCAACAACCTCTACGCCCGGACGGAGTTTATATGAACAGTTCGAGACACCTTCCTTTGTCACTATGCTGTATCGCACTCGTATGCCTCCTGGTTTGTGCCGGAGTGTTCGCTCAGACAAAGACACGCGCCCAGGACATCGCGGTCTTTCCGCCTTCGCTAGCAGACCTTGTGGACATGGTGAAGCCCGGGGTCGTGAACATCAGCGCCACTGCAACCGTGAAGGTTCCGGGCAATCCTTTCAGTCATTTCTTCGGCCCGGACGACCAGGGCCCGCTCGGTGATTTCTTTAGGCGTCATTGGAACGAAGTGCCCGACCGAGAATTGAAACGCAGGAGCCTGGGGTCCGGTTTCATTATCGATAAAGAAGGTTATATCATCACCAACAACCACGTGGTGGAAAGAGCCGATGAAATTACAGTTAAGGTAAACGGGAAGGAATACAAAGCACGTATCGTAGGAAGAGACCCCAAGACCGATCTTGCCCTCATCAAGATCTCCACGCCGGTTAAAGACCTGCAACCTCTCTCTCTGGGCGATTCAGAAAGGATGCGGGTCGGCGACTGGGTTATTGCCATCGGCAACCCGTTTGGTCTGGAAGAAACCGTCACTAAAGGCATCATCAGCGCAACAGGCCGCGTTATCGGCGCAGGACCGTACGACAACTTCCTGCAGACCGACGCGCCCATAAACCCGGGGAACAGCGGGGGACCTTTGCTCAACCTCAAAGGCGAGGTCATAGGCATCAATACGGCTATCGTCGCCTCAGGCCAAGGCATAGGCTTCGCGATACCAATCAACACAGCAAAATTGATCACGACACAGCTAAGAGAAAAAGGCGCAGTCACCCGCGGTTGGCTCGGCCTGACGCTGCAGAACATGACCCCTGACATAGCACAGGCACTGGGGCTTAAAGAAAGCGGCGGGGTTCTCGTAGCTGACGTGCTCCCGGGAGGACCGGCTGAAGCTGCAGGCGTGCAGAAGGGCGACGTGATCGTCAGATTTAACGGCAAAGAAGTCAAGACCACGGGTGACCTGTCGCGTCTTGTGGCCGAGACACCCATCAATAACACCGTCACTGTCCGTGCGCTGAGAAAAGGTGTGCAACAGGATATAGCAATAAAGATTACAGAAGCGCCCCGTGAGACGACGGCTCCAACGGCACGCACACAGACCGGGGCTGATCTCGGCATGCAGGTGGACGCAATACTCGAGAAGTACCAGCGTCAATTCCAGCTGAGAGACCGCACAGGCGTGGTGGTGGTGAGCGTGGCTCCGGGAAGTGCTGCTGAAAAAGCAGGCATACAGGCGGGAGATATCATCAAGGAGTTGAACCGCTTCTCCGTGCGGAACTTAAGTGAGTATCGGACACTTGTCAGGCAGGTCAAAAGTGGTGCCTCCTTGCTTGTTCTGGTGAAGAGGGCGGGGAGTACGTTCTATGTTGCAATGACCGCCCCCTAACGCCAAGTTGAATTCGCAAACATAGCTTCGTTGCCTGTGCCCTGTCTCACTCCGACGTACGTTAAGTACGCCTCCATTCACCAGGCCTTGAGCGCCTCGCTCTCTTTACGAATTCAACTTGGCGTCACAATCGTCCTAGGCGCTCAACAAACCTGTCATCGCCGAAAAGAGACAACCCGCTGGGCTCGCGGGCTGTCTCTCAAGAACTTAGATTGCTTTTTTCACTTATAGAGCATGTTCGGAAGGAACGTACAGATCGAGGGAAAGATGAAGAGCAGAATGCCGACGAAAAGAAGCGACAGCAGGAACGGGTAGACACCCGCATAGATGACGCTGAATGGGGTCTTGGTGATATTCTTTACCACAAACACGTTTATGGCCACAGGAGGGATAACCACGCCAACCATAACGGTTATGGCTATGATCATACCAAACCACATGGGATCATACCCCAGTTTCAAAATCGCAGGATAGAAGATTGGTGTGGCAAGGATCATGAACGCCATGTCATCGATAAATGACCCCCCGAGCAGGTAGAAGAAAGAAATGACGATCATAATGATCCAGCGAGGCGCAGGCAACGACGCAATCCACTCTGCGGCAAGCATCGGTATGTTGGTCACCGCGATAAAGTGGCCAAGGACAGCGGAGCCCGCAATGAGCATGATGACCATGCAGGCAGTACGCAGGGATTCGTCGACCGACTTCACAAAGGCCTTCCATCCAAGGGATCTCTTCAGAAGAGCCAGCACTATGACCGCAGAGCAGCCAATGCTTCCTGCTTCCGACGGTGTGAAAAAACCTTTCAAAAGACCACCGATGACGACCAGGAAAATAATGACGGGCCAGGCTACTTCCGGGACAGAAGCGAAGCGGGCAGACCATGGAGACCTGTCTGCTCTGGGTGCAATAGCAGGATTCATTTTGGCCCACCCGACGATGATGAACATAAAACAGACGCTGATCATAAGGCCGGGGACAAGACCTGCCATGAACAATCTGCCGATCGACTGTTCGGTAATAACCCCAAATACGATCAGGGTGACACTTGGCGGGATGAGGATGCCCAGTGTGCCGACTGTGGCAACAATGCCGGTAGACAACCTCTTGTCATAACCGTAGCGGTCCATTTCAGGCACTGCCACGCTGGCGAAGGTTGCAGCGGTGGCAGGAGACGAACCACAGATAGCTTTGAATATAGTGGCACCGACAACAGTCGCCAGGGCGAGGCCGCCGGGGATATGCCCGATAAAACGATGCGCCGCCTCGAACAGCTTCTTGGCTATGCCCGAATTAAAGGCGATCTGTCCCATGAAAATAAAGAGCGGAATAACGGTGAATCCGTACGACGCAAGCGAATCGAAGAAATCCTTGGCCAGAAGATTGAAGGCGGCGGCCGTGGCGACCAAGTAGGAAAATCCGACAAAGCCAACGATTGCCATACAAAACGCGAGTTCTATACCCGTGAGAAAAAGGAGCAGCAGCACTGCCATAGCTATGAGTCCGACCACTACCTCATTCATAGGTACCTCCCGCGATCTTTTGCATGTCCACGATCAAGACCAGGATCTGCACGAAAAAAGCAAACCCAATCCCGTACGCAACAGGGTAGAAGGGGAGCTGGAGTGTCAGTGAGACTTCCCCGGACCTGTACATGTCGGTCGCCATTCTCAACAGGTTCACGCCGGTGAAGAGGAAGAGCACCATGGACATGGCTCTTGTCACGTAATTGAAAACGTCCTGCACACCCTTCGGAAACTTCTGGTAAAAGAAGTCGACGAATATCTGGCCCCTCACCCAGGAAGTGATAGGCACCGAGAAGCCGATGACTATGCCCCCTGAAAGGGCCACCATTTCGTACGTGCCGATGATAGGTCGGGAAAAAATGCGGAGAATAACATCGAAGGTGGTAAGGAGCATCATGAAAACGAGGAAGACCCCGGCCACCACCTGCATGACTCGACTGAGCCCGTAAACAAGTCCTTTGAACCCACCTTGCATGGCTTCTCCTTTCGGGACTTTTTGCACAAGATATCTGTAATCCCGCCACATTGTCAAGCCAATTCTTAAAAAACTGTATGCAATTGAGCGCAGCATGTTTACTCGTGCGCCAAAAGATGGTAAATAGATTCCAGCACGATGGCAATCTGCACAATAGAGCCAGCGAGCCGTATGGTCTGCGTAGGGGTGTTTCAGGGATCGTATCGCGGATGTTGATGACAGGCGCAATCCTGGCAGGAGGCCGGTCGAGAAGAATGGGGCGAGACAAGGCCACCCTGCCTTTCAAAAACAGACCCCTCATAGCGCATGTATATCGCACCGTGAAAGCGGTTCTACCGGACGTCGTCGTGATCTCGAAACATCACACGGCAATAGAAGGCATTGAATCTCCCATTATGAAAGATGCAATTCCGATAGAAGGGTCTCTGGTGGGCATCGCATCCGCATTGCTGCATGCGCGGACGGATTACGTATTCGTGTTCGGTTGCGACATGCCCTTTCTGCGAAAGGAAACGATCACCCGCATGGTGGACGTGGTCCAGGGTGAACACATAATCATACCGCGGACACCAGCCGGGTATGAGCCTCTGCACGCCATTTATAACAGATCGTGTCTTTCGCACATGCTCAGGGCAATTGAGGAGGGGAAAATAGGGATCAGTAAGCTTTTCCCGTATTTCAAGGTTAAAGTCGTGGAAGAGCCGCAGCTCTTTCTTAACAATGGCGTCTCGATATTTACCAATATCAATACTGAGGAGGACCTTGACCGCGCAGAACGCTTCATCGCTGGCCGTAACGGTAACGGAAATGAAGGAGTCTGACCTTGAAGAGGTCCTTGAAATAGAGAAGAAGTCATTCGCGGATCCCTGGTCTCGCAGGCTCTTCAAAGAGACGCTCTCATTTCCGCATTCCTTCAATTTTGTGCTTCGGGGAGCGACAGGTACTCTTCTGGGCTACGTCAACTTCTACCTCATTGCAGAAGAGGCGCACATGCTGAACCTTGCGATGCACCCCGATTATCGAAAGAAGGGACTCGCAAGCAGGCTCCTGGACCACGTGATCCAGCTTCTCAAGGGGAGAAACGCTGCCCACTTCTTTCTGGAGGTGCGGGAAAGCAATCAGGACGCAATAGACTTATATACAAAGTTCGGTTTTGAAATGATCGGAAGGCGCAAACGCTATTATACCAAGACAAACGAGGACGCGCTGGTAATGCACCTTGCCTGCGGGAG
>DATKNH010000091.1 GCA_035541455.1 Syntrophorhabdales bacterium | reverse complement strand
CTAGGCTCCAGCCTCTAATTTGGGCTATTTGGTATTCAAATTCGTTTAGGATTTAGATATTCGATATTGGGATTTGAATCGCCATAATGCAATACCCACTTGCGTGGGTACCCGGATGCTACATGAATGAATTCAGCGTGGCATCAGCTGGAGCGCTCGGGCTCCAGCGGTTGCATGGTGGTTGGTTTCTTTTCAGCCGCCTGATTTGCCGGATTTATCAGCAGGTTTGTAAGGTTTCGTATCCTGGTTTCCCATGCCCCTCCGAACTTCTTGTATCCCCTTAGTCCCCGCAACGCTGTCTGACGCAATTCCAGGTACAGCTGCGGATCGCCATCGGAATCGCCCAACGCCTGGATAGCGGTATTCGGCCTGTGCATGAACGTATCAAAATGGATAATATTCAGTGGATAGGGGAGCTTGTCGCATCCCGCTCTGTACCAGATCTTTTTGTAGAGCTGCTTCGCCTTTCCCTCGTCAAGCTCGCTTACTTCTTTGGCTATGCGTCCCGTGGGATCGAGATCTTTCAGGGTTGTCTGCAGAATTCCGAATTTTGCAGGCCCTTTGCCGTTGTCGTTCTGGACCATATCTCTTCCTTCGTGTTTCATAATAAAAGTAGCAGCAGTCTCGAAGTTGCTGGGGGTTTTCTTTTTGGAAGCTACCTGAGCAGTATCTGCGTTACCGGCCTGTACCTCGGCCGCAGTAGAAGGTGTGCTCAGCTTGACGTATGAGGCGAGCTTGTCAACACGGCTTTTCGTCTGAGCCTTGCTCGATGAGTACCCCTTGATCCCGTCCTGAAGCGATTTCCTCGCGTCGAGGTAGAGTTGTGGATCACCCTGGGCCTTTTTTAGTGCCTCGATGCCAGTGCGCGGTCTCTGCACGTATGTGTCAAAATGGATGACGTTCAGGGGATAGGGGAGCTTGTCGCAACCGGCTCTTTCCCAGATCTTCTGATAAACCTGCTTGGCTTTAGCTTCATCAAGTTGGCTCACGTGCGAGGCTATTTTGCCCTTTGGATCATAGTCCTTAAGGGTTGTTTGCATGATACCGTATTTCATCGGGTTGTCGCCGGGCACATACCCCCGTTTGTTTTCGAGCACAAAGCTGACCGCTTTATCGAACGCCTCATTCCTAGACGTCTGTGATGCTAGAACCTCAGAAAAAGATTCGGAGGTCCCCCCCGCCCGTGGGGAGATTGAGGCTGGAATGATCATGCCGCGATAAATTTGCCTCACATCGTCAACATTTCGCATAGAGCCTCCTTGTAGTTATCCGTTAGCACCGTTTCAATTCCTGTGCCAGCGGTAGCCGGGGCATAGGGCATAGGGCATGGGGCACGGGTGAGCCAGGGAAAAAGCCAGTCAGCAGTAAGAAATAAGAAACAAGGCCGGCTTACGAGTGCCCATTCTTTTTAGGGCACGCAGAACGAGGAAGGCACGTTGAGGGCGACTTGGGGTCAATTTTATGACACGACCCCCTCCGTCCCATGCCTTTGTCCCGGTCTACCCCATGCCCCTTGACCCCCTGGTCTTCCTCTGCTACGATTAACGAGTTATGGACGACGAGTTCGGGCGTGACCCTGCGGTACTTAGCATGCGGCGCGTTTTTGCACACATGGAAGTGCTGCAGCGGAGTATAATCGAGGCTGCTAGTCTTCCTCCATATGACCGGCGGCTCGCCCTTTGGCGGGAGCAGGCGCTGGTGCTATTTGAGCAGGCCTGGCCGAGGGCGGGCAGGCGAGGCTTGGCCAAAACAGAGGACGAAGCTGCCCTCCTTTACGCCCTCTGTTTTGTGCGAATTCTTGAACGGGGCAGGATCACAGTTCCCTCGTCAGCGATGCCAGTACATGAGGCGTTGCAGGAAATCGTTCAGGAGATACTCAAGTGATTCGCATTCGCCTTTTCGGACGTTGCCGCATTTATCATGATCCTGTTTCGCCTGTTCTGAAAGCCCCGGCGCAGGTCGGGTGGAGTGCCTGGTTCAGGAGCATTGATCTCGTAACCCCACAACCTCTTAAAGGCGAGGAACTCCTGAGACGCACCCGGGGCTGGTGGACGGTAGAACCGGATGAAGTCGCGCAGGTGGTAAAGCAGTTCGGAAAAATAGTCGTGGGGGAAGGCGGTGAACTCATGGTCGAATTGGCCGATGACAACAGGATGAGCGGCCTGTCAAAAGCTCTAGCCGAGCGGTTTGGCGACCAGGTGCAGATCGCTCCCTGAGACAGCGCGGGATTAAGGAAAGATAATATTCCTCGATTATTCAGCCGTTTTTCCTAACTGAAATAGCCCTTCGATCGATTGCTTTGCGCGTATTACGTGGTAGACTACCTTGTAGCCTACGAAACAAACAGGAACCTGTTTTTGGGGGAGCCATGATACACGTCAAATACCGCGACGACAGTTATGATTACGTGGATGACACAATCCTCGATTACCTCATTGCTTCGGACAGCATCAAAGAATTTTATCGCCCATCGGATTCAGAATGGGTAGACATTAACGAGTCGCCCATCCGCGGTGATGGTCTTCCTTACATAGGGCCGGAGCGGAGACGTGCAACCCGCTACCTTAAATCCTCCTGATTCAGCCAGGTTGCAGCGGTAAACGCAGACGAAACGAAGGGACAGCAATATGCAGCCCCTCGCTACGTTTCCTGGCGGCTTGCCACCCGTTAGTCTTTCGAACCTGAGTTCGCTCCGTATCCTTTACATTTTATTTGACTATCCCGCCGTATGGTCTAAAATATTAACGTGATGTTACGAGAACCGGCAGTCAGCGGGATGTTTTATCCGGCCGACCCGAAAGCTCTATTGGACGACATCGAAGTCTACCTGAAGCAGGCTTCGCCTGAAGAGATAAGGGGAGATATCAAGGGCATGGTCTCGCCGCACGCGGGTTACATGTATTCGGGGGCGGTGGCCGCCTGGGGATATAAGGCGCTGCTCATGCGTAAGTATGACACAGTGATCATTATAGCGCCCAGCCATAAGGCCTATTTTGAAGGAGCAGCGGTCCAGGAACGGGGCGGTTACAGGACGCCGCTCGGGATCGTACAGATCGACGAAGAGTTCGCATCCGAGCTCGTCAAGGAGAGCAAGGTCGTTCAGGCGAACACTCAGGTGCATAAAGGAGAACACTCTCTTGAGGTGCAGCTTCCCTTCCTTCAGGTTGTGCTGCAGGAGTTCAGGATGGTTCCTCTGATCATGGGAACTCAGGATAGTGGTGTTTCGCGGGAGTTGGCTTCGGCGCTCTCCAAGGTTATCCGCAGGATTGGGACAAAGTCTCTTGTTATAGGCAGCACGGATCTTTCTCACTATTATCCGTACGCCCATGCTCTGGAACTGGACGGGCAGGTGGCGCGCAATCTGGGTAGCTTCGATATCGCGGGACTCACCAGCGATCTTGAAGCGGACAAGTGCGAGGCGTGCGGAGCCGGAGCTGTCGTCGCAACCATGGCAGTCTCACGAAAGTTGGGGGCGAATGCTGCGAAAGTCCTGAAATACGCAAACTCAGGGGATGTATCAGGAGACAAAGCATCTGTGGTAGGATACATCTCCGCCGTCTTTTATCAAGAGGATGAAGGGCTTGGGACGTAGCGACAACGAAGGTATAGGTATGAAGGCAAATTGCGGCAAGAAGGTAGGAACCGATCTTCATTTCACCGATGAGGAACGGACGCTCATGAAGGAATTGGTGAAGGAGACCATCGAGAGTAGCCTCTTCGGAAGAAAAGAGAAGCCTATGGCTGTGCCGCAGAAACTGAAGGAGAAGATGGGAGCCTTTGTTTGCCTGAAAACGTACGGACAGCTTAAAGGTTGCATAGGTCACATCAAAGGGTTTCTGCCCCTGGACGAGACGATCAGGGAAATGGCCAGGCAAGCGGCATTTCACGATCCGAGGTTTGCGCCCCTGGACGCCGGTGAATGGAAGGCGACGGAGATCGAGATCTCTGTCCTGACGCCGATGCAGAAGGTCGAGAATGTCGAAGATATAAGAGTGGGAGTGCATGGGCTGTACATAGAGAAGGGGTCTGACACAGGCTTGCTCCTGCCGCAGGTGGCTGTCGAGTACGGCTGGGACAGAACCACGTTCTTGGAGTATGCGTGCATGAAGGCCGGGTTGGACAAAGATGCCTGGAAGTCGAAAGGAACCAATATCTATGTGTTCTCAGCCGACGTGTTTTGAAAATGGAGGATGCGAAGAAGCGATGATGCGAAGATGTGGAGGACAAGATATAGCTTTGGTATTTCCGCTTCCTCGCTTCGTCAGGTTTAGATTGAGGATCAAAGGAGCTTCTCATGATAAGTAAACAGATGACGATTGAAGAAGTCGTCCAGAAGTACCCTGAGACGCGTGCAACCTTCGAACGATACGGGCTGGGTTGTGTCGGTTGTCAGGCGGCGCTATTTGAGAACATCGAACAGGGCGCAAAGGTGCACGGCATCGATGTTGACGCATTGATTACAGATTTGAACAAGCAAATCCAAAAGTGTTGACCAGTCGGACGTAAGCGATTCACCTCCTGTTCAGCGCATTCTTAATTCTTGCAGACTACATGTTCGGATTTCTCTGCGACTAAGCGAGGATCCCCTGCTGATATGAGCGAAATAAGAAGAACAGGAAGAATTGACACGGTTATCCTGGCCGCCGGCTCATCAAGAAGACTGGGAGTGAACAAGCTCTTCTTGACAGTTGATGGTGAACCGGTCCTGAAGCGCACCCTGCGCCCTTTTTTGGATATGGATCTGGGTACGGTTTTTGTGGTCACGGGCTTTCAGCGGGAACGTATCGAACATCTCCTCAGAGATGTGCCCGTGAGGCTTGTCCACAACAGTGACTTTGAGGAAGGCATGTCGGCGTCGGTGAGGGCAGTGCTGCCCTTCCTTGAGCCCGGGCGCCCTCTTTTGTTGCACCTCGGCGACAAGCCTTTTGTGAAGCCAGAGACGCTTCGGCGTATACTGGATTCTTTCTCTCAGGGTACGCACCGGATCGTCTTGCCGGTCTATAAGGGGCAGAAGGGTCATCCTGTACTCATAGACGTTACGAGCTATCTTGATGAAACGCGCTCTCTCAAAGGAGAGACCGCGCTAAAGCCTATCATCGAGAAGCATGCTCAAGACATACTCTACGTTGAAGGAGACGAGGGGATTCTCCTGGATCTCGATACGGAGGACGATATCGATCTTTTGAGGAATAGGGGGTATACGATTGAAAAAGGTTAAGGTACAGGACGCAGTCGGCCTTGTGCTGGCTCACGACGTTACGGAAATTATACCGCAGAAGAAGAAGGGCGTGGCCTTCGAACGCGGAAGAATCATTGAACTCCAGGACGTGGAACGGCTCATGGACCTGGGGAAGAATTACGTATACGTGACCGAGGGCAATGAAAAGGAGGTGCATGAAGACGAAGCTGCACGTCGTATTGCTCAGGCGGCGATGGACGCACACATGGAACTCACGCCCCCCAGGGAGGGCAGGATCAATCTCATAAGTAAAGTGCGGGGGCTTGTTTCTGTCAATACAAGAAAGCTCTACGCGCTCAACAGCGTTAAGGAGGTTGCCTTTACAACGGTGCCTGACCGCTACCCTGTCAAGGCCGGGGACATGATTGCGGCTACGCGCATCCTGCCGCTTTATATTGGTGAGGCGGCGTTGCAGCAAGCGGAGCAGACCGGCAGACAAGGGGTCATTAGAATACTGCCTTTTAAGTCGACGAAGGGCGGTCTTGTGGTGACAGGCACTGAGGTCTTCAGCGGGAGAATAAAAGACGGTTCACCGCTCGTCGAGGAAAGGCTCAGGAATTACGGCCTGGAGATGATAGGGAAAGAGTTCACACCGGATGATGTTGGTGCAATCAGGGATGCCATTCTGCGTCTCCTGCAGAAAGGTGCTGACATTGTGATAACCACCGGAGGGCTATCCGTGGACCCTGATGACGTAACGAAAGAAGGTGTCGCAGCGACAGGGGCCCGAATACAGCTTTACGGCGCACCGGTCTTCCCGGGAGCGATGTTTCTTATAGCGCGACGCAAAGGGAAATACATTCTTGGAGCTCCTGCGTGCGTTTACTATAGCAAGAGCACTGTCCTGGATATAATTCTTCCGTGGGTCCTTGCTGGTGTCAAGATCACCAAAAGTGATATACTGAAGCTGGGTCACGGGGGACTCTGCACGAACTGCGCGGAGTGCCATTATCCCAACTGTTTTTTTGGAAAGAGCAAATAGCATGAACGCCCTCACAGTCGTAGTCAAAGGGGCAGGAGAGATGGCGACCGGCATTGCTCACCGCCTTTTCATGGCCGGCGTCAAGAAGATAGCAATGACCGAGATAGCAAAGCCGCTCGCGGTACGAAGAGGTGTAGCCTTTTGCGAGGCCGTCTATGAAGGGTCTATGGAAGTGGAAGGCGTGCGTGCGGAGCGTATAGCGGATTTCTCAGCGCTCGATAAGGTCTGGAGGGCGGGGAGCATTGGCGTGTTAGTGGATCCCTTGTGGAAGATCGTTGGCGAGATAAAGCCTCACGTCGTTATAGACGCAGTGATGGCCAAGAGGAATACGGGAACGCAAAAGAGCGAGGCGCCGCTGGTGATAGGTGTCGGCCCTGACTTCAGAGCCCCCGAAGAGGTGCATGCGGTTGTCGAAAGCAATAGGGGCCACAACCTGGGAAAGGTAATTTACAGCGGTCAGGCTGAAGCTTACACAGGCATGCCTGGAGCGACCGACGGGTTCAGGCAGGAGCGGGTGCTCAGAGCGCCGAAGGCCGGCCCTGTCAGGCATGCGAAAAAACTGGGCGAGCCTGTGAGTATTGGAGACACAGTGCTCTATGTCGGCGGGGAGCCGGTGCAAGCTTTGATCAGCGGTGTACTGCGCGGTCTTGTGCGGGAGATAGAAGTAGAGAAAAGAGAAAAGGTCGGAGATATAGACCCCAGGGCGGAACGTATCAATTGCTACACTATATCGGACAAGGCTCGGGCAATCGCAGGCGGTGTGCTCGAAGCGATTATGCATCACTACAACGGGTCGGACGCATAGGTACAGGTACTAGCGACAAGATTGCGAGTGTATAAGGATAAATTCTGCATCCTAATATCGAATTACTAAACAATGTTGGATGACCAGAATCCGAAACCGCTGCAGACACGAGTATCCAGTTTAGAATATTTAGGTATTTGAAATTGTTTAGGATGTAGATATTCGATATTGGGATTTAAACCGGAGCGCATGAGACGTCCGCAAGCGGGTATCGGGACAGCATAGATTTGAAGACGAAGTGGTAAAGCAAGCTAACTTGAGGTGTTGATGGACCTTTACAGTATCATCGACGAATACCTGGAGAGAGGCAGTGGTGGGGCACTCGCTACTATCGTAAAGAAGCTGGGCGCGGCCCCCAGGGAAGAAGGGGCCAAAATGTTCGTCGGTAGTGACGGAAAGTTTTACGGGACCGTAGGCGGCGGGTGCACCGAGGCAGAGGTTTGGCAGGAGGCGCGCAAAGTCATAAAGACCGGTGCAGCCAAACTTCTCCACTACACGATGGACGGGAAACAGCTGGAAGAGGACGGGATGATCTGCGGTGGCAACGTCGATATCTTCGTGGAGCCCGTTGCAGACAAGTACAGGACCTTGTATAGAGCCATACCTCAGCTTGAGCGTCAAGGTGTTGGGGCCTTGCTGATTACCAGGTTTTCTGAACGAGAGTTCTCGAAGAGCCTTATCAGGGAAGATGGGGTAGTCCTGGGCGACGCGCCGGGAGAGGAAGCGCGGACGGATTTTCAGCAGTACCTTCGGGAGAAGAAACCGGTGGTCTCCGGTAATACCGTTGTGGAACCCTTGCAGACTTCTCCGGTCCTTTATGTTTTTGGGGCCGGTCACGTATCGCAGTATGTATCGCGTGTTGCCACCATGGTCGATTTCAACGTGACGGTGATTGATGATCGCGAGGAATTTGCCAATACCGGGAGATTCCCTGAGGCAGAGCGCGTCATTGCGGATGATTTCCTGCACGTGTTTGACCAACTCAGTTTCCACGGTAACGAATATGTGGTAATCTTGACGCGGGGCCACAAACATGATGCGCTTGTCCTCGAGCAGGTTATGAGGCGCCCCACACGGTATGTTGGGATGATCGGGAGCAAGAGAAAGACCAGAATGGTCATGGACTACATGAAACAGCGGGGCTTCGACGAAAAGGCGCTTGGATCTGTGTACGCGCCTATAGGCATCTCCATAAATTCTGAGACGCCCCAGGAGATAGCGGTAAGTATTGTGGCGGAGCTGATCAAGGTACGAAGGGAAAGGGCGTGAAGCACTCGGACGAGGGCTTATTCGAAGAGGAAAAAGAGATTGATGGCAAGGAACTGGAAGAGCGCGAACTTCCTGCACCCTTTGATCCCCTGAAGCGATACCTCGCAGAAGTGTCGAAACATCCCGTACTGACAAGAGAGCAGGAGTTGGATCTGGCCACAAAAGCCTTCGTGAAGAAGGATCCCGACGCCGCACATATGCTGGTGGTATCAAATCTCAAGCTCGTCGTCAAGATAGCTCTGGAGTATTACAATACCTACTTGAACATTCTCGATCTGATACAGGAAGGAAATGTGGGTCTCGTCCACGCGGTAAAGAAATATAATCCCTACAAGGGAACGCGGTTTTCCACGTACGCATCGTTCTGGATACGGGCCTACATTCTGAAGCATATCATGGATTCCTGGAGCATCGTGAAGGTCGGTACCACGCAGAGCCAGAGAAAGTTGTTTTATCGGCTGAATAAAGAGAAAAAGAAACTGGAAGCACAGGGCGTTGTCCCCGCGCCGCAGCTCCTTGCGAGCACCCTGGACGTGAAGGCGGAAGAAGTGGAAGAGATGGAAAAGAGGCTGGCATATACGGATATGTCGCTCGACCATCCTCTTTACGATGAGGGGGAAGAGACGCTGATGGATGTGATGCAGAGCGACCAGAACATCGAAGACGCGGTAACGGCGAGGGAAAAGAGAGCCGTACTGGAAAAGAAGGTAAAAGAATTTAAGACTATGCTAAACGACAAAGAGCTTTGGATATTCGACAAGCGCATCATGGCGGAAGAGCCGATGACCCTCCAGGAGATCGGCGCCCGCTTCAAAATATCGAGAGAGCGGGTGCGACAGATCGAGAACCGGGTCCTCAAGAAATTCAACGAGACGTTTCAGGCAGACCTCCGAAGTTTGGACCTGTAACACAGACCTTTCTTCTGCTTGGTAAAAGGCCTCATCGGGCACGCATATACTTTAGGTTTCATCGCCTGATTGAGCGTTTTGGCGATGGCGAGGGGTCTGGCAAAACTTGTCTTTGCCTGTGTCGTAACCATACACGGCAGCAAATATAACCATTGAAGAATAGTGTACTCAATACCTTCTCTTACTTGCCCTTTCAGGGTCAGCTAGGTCGAGTTTAGGTCTTTACATAACGTTGCTACGTTCACAGACTTTTTTTCGATGATCCCTGGCTATTGTAACGGTTCGAAGTCAAGCGGAGGCCGAGGCGCTCCGAGGCTTGGGCTGCGTTGTACCACTGTTTTGGCCGGGTACCCGCGACCTGCCAAACTTGTCATCCGCGGGTGGCAGGAGCAAGAACAGGCCGAAGGGCAATGAAGGTACACGCTTTAATGCGAACCGTTACTAGAGGCGGAGGAGAGATTCGCTGATCTTCGCAAAATACCCCGACGCCAGCAGAATGCCCACGACAATCAGCAATCCGCCTATCACATACGATGAGTATTTCATGATCCAGCCGTATCTCTGCATGAGATGAAGAATCCGGCCGACGAGAAGAGCAGCGATAAAAAAGGGTATGGCAAGACCGAGAGAATAAAGGCTGAGCAGGTACATCCCCTGTTTTACCGTGGAAGTTGTTGAAGCTATGAGAAGAATGGACGCGAGCACCGGTCCTATACAGGGAGTCCAGCCCAGGGAGAAGGTTACGCCTATCAGGAAGGAGCCGATGAACCCTATGGGCCTTGCCCTCATGTGATACATCTTTTCCTGATTTAAAAAAGGGATCTTCAGAACGTTCAGCATGTTGAGCCCGAAGAAAATGAGCAGAAGGCCACCGATCCTGACTATCCATCTTTCGTAGGTTGAAAAAAGATTTCCCAGCAATGAAGAGGAAACGCCCAGGGAAATAAAGACGAGGGAAAAGCCGACTATGAAAGAGACTGAGTGCAGGAGCAGTGTTTTGCGGTGCTTTCCGGTGGAGAGTTCGTCATAATTACTGATGCTGGCACCGCTGATAAAAATAAGGTAGGAAGGAACGAGCGGAAGAACGCACGGACTGAAAAAGGATAACACACCTGCGCCGAAAGCAAGGAGGGCAGAGACATCCATGTGAGTAGGAATCATTATTCATCAGTTCAGAAGAATTGTCAATTAATGCTTTGTGATGAAGCGATGAAGGGATGAAGCGGAACCCCGGGCACACTTCGGACGGCCGCTTCCTCGCTTCAACCGTCTCCAGATCTTGAAATGTATTGAACGGAAACCCAATATAATGCTATAAAAGTGGGACGTTCGTCGCGATCAGGAAATCTATTCACGAGAGGTGCGCAATGAAAAGAAAGATTTTCTACGGGCTTGTACTCTCGCTCCTTTTAATCCCCTCGATTGTTCTCGGCGCGGATACACTTCCGAAGGCACTCGGGTATATTGTCTCCATGCAGGAGCCGGATGGTGGGTGGTCCCGAGTCAAAGGTGAGTTCCCTCCCGAGACTGAAGTGACCAGCTGGGCCGTGAAGGTGCTGGTGATGAACAACATGGAAAAAGAAAGAGTCGATAAAGGTGTTGCCTTCATTCTCAAGGACCAGAAACCTGGTGGTGACTGGAATAACAACACTGCCCACACAGCCTTTGCCCTTATGGCTATGAGCCAGGTGAAGAAAGGGCAGGTTAACTGCATGAACGGCGTAGAGTATTTGCGAAAAGTCCAGGACCCTGCCGGCGGATTCAAGCGGATTGGAACAGAAGGAGCGCCGCTCACGATATATACGTCTGTAGTGCTTTGTGCTCTTGCGGACCTCGGTTACCCCAAAGAGGATGCGACGGTAAAGAAGGCTTTGGAATGGCTGGTGAGCTGCCAGAATCCGGATGGCGGCTTTGGCATGCCAAAGGGGTCACCTTCCGTAGCCGCGGCTACCGGCTGGGCAATCCGTGCCTTAATTGCATATGAAACTGACCCTGGATCACCTTCGGTGAAGAATGCTGTGGAATGGCTCCTCAAGCTCCAGAAGTCTTCCGGTGGCTTCTCGATGGTGCCGCCGGCGCCTGAGGACCCTGAAGTTACAGCTTACGCTATCATGGGCCTTATCAAAGTCCCCGGTCAGAAAGATGCTATAGCGAAAGCTGCCGAATATCTTGCCAAAGCTCAGCTTCCTGATGGAGCCTACATCAGCGACTTCCCGCAGCAGTTCGACAAGAAGGCAAAGAAGAATACCCAGACGACCTGTTTCGTAGCCTGGGCTCTCTCGGAGGCAAAGTAGAGACTACATGGCGAAAGTAAAGTCCTTCGATCCCTTTGAGGATCTAAAGAAACTTGCCGGCCGGATGGAACAGGATTTTTTCGAGCTCGTCACCGGGAGAATGCACGTGCCGGCCGCTGTCGGGGCAACGTGGAAACCGCCTCTGGATATCTATGAGCTCGAGAATGAAATCATCATAAAGCTCGAATTGGCGGGCGTAAAAAGGAAAGAGATCAGCATCGTGCAGGAAGGCAACCGCATCCGCATCTCGGGTAGTAGAAACATGGGGGCCCGGGAGCAGATACACACCTATCACCAGATGGAAATCAACTACGGAGAGTTCGAGCGAGTGATCGTCGTCTCCGACGCAGTAAGGATAGGTGAAGTGAAAGCAACTTACAGGGATGGCTTCCTTATCATACGTGCTCAGAAAAGACCTGCAGAGGTTGCGGTAGGGCTCAATGAAAGGTGATCTGGGATGGATCAGGAATTGAAAGGAAAAGACCCGGAGATTCCGGGAGAACTTCCCGTCTTAACGACAGCGGAGACGATCGTCTATCCTTATACAGTGGTGCCGCTTGCAGTCTCGGAGAAGTCTTTTACTCTTGCGGTCGACGAAGCCATGTCAAAGGACCGTATTATAGGGATATTTGGTGCTCCCGTTAAGGATGAGACGTCATCAGAGCAAAACATCTTTTCTATAGGAACAGCAGCCACAATTCATAAGCTCCTCAAACTGCCGGACGGAAGCATCCGCATTATTGTGCAAGGGCTGACAAAGATCAAGCGGATGGGGTTCACTCAGCAGGAGCCTTTTCCGCGCGCCAGGATCGAAGTGCTTCAGGAGAATGAAGAAGTCACGAAAAATGTTGAAGCGCTCATGCGGACCGTAAGTGACCAGTACCTGAAGATTCTTAATCTCACGCCGCAGGCTCCGGATGAACTGAAGATAGCAGCCACTAATATCGACGAGCCCATAAAACTGGCCTATTTCGTAGGCACGATGCTCAAGCTCACCCTGGGGGAGAAACAGGAAGTGCTGGAGCTCGACAGTGCTGAAGAAAAGCTGCGGAGACTTTCCTTCTTCCAGGGTAGGGAACTCGAACTACTCGAGCTCTCAGGCAAAATCCATCTTGAAGTGCAGAAGGAGATTGGAAAGCTGCAGAAGGAGCATTATCTGAGGGAACAGCTCAACGCCATTAGGAGGGAGCTGGGCGAGGATAGTGAAATGGCTGTGGAAGTGGGTAAGCTCCGTGCAAAGATGGAGGGGAGGAAGTACCCTGACTACGTTGCGGAAGAAATCGAAAAAGAGATATCCCGCTTCAGCATGCTCAACCCTTCTTCAGCGGAATACAGCGTCATAAGAACGTACCTCGATTGGCTCATCGATATCCCCTGGGAGATCCACCACGAATCGGAATTGGATATCAAACAGGCGCGCAAAATACTGGACGAAGATCACTACGATCTCAAAGACGTGAAGGAGCGCATTATCGAGTATCTTGCCGTACTCAGGATAAAACCAGATATAAAAGCGCCGCTGCTTTGCTTTGCGGGCCCACCGGGTGTTGGAAAGACGTCTTTAGGGAAATCAATAGCGCGGGCCATGGGAAAGAAATTTATCCGCATCTCGCTCGGCGGGATCAGGGATGAGGCGGAGATACGCGGTCACAGAAGGACGTACGTAGGGGCGATGCCTGGAAGGATCATCCAGGGTATACGCAGGTGCGGCAGTAATAACCCGGTATTCATGTTGGATGAGGTCGATAAAGTGGGTGCTGATTTCAGGGGCGACCCTTCGAGCGCCCTGCTCGAAGTGCTCGATCCCGAACAGAACGCCACATTCAGCGACCACTACTTGGAGATTCCTTTCGACCTTTCAAAGGTGACGTTCATCACCACTGCCAATGTTGTGGACACTATCCAGCCGGCCCTGCGCGACCGGATGGAGATGATCAGGCTTTCGGGATATACGAACGAAGAAAAGCTGCGTATAGCAAAGGAGTACCTGATCCCGAGGCAGCTCAAGGAACACGGCTTGGATGCAAGCGGTATTGAATTTGAAGAGAACGCGCTCCTCTATCTGATCGATCATTATACAAGGGAAGCAGGCGTGCGCACGCTGGAGAGGCAGGTGGCCAAGGTCATCCGCAAGATGGCTGTCGAGCGCCTGGAGACAAAGAAGGCGAAGAAGAGAATCGGTGTCAAGGAAGTGCGCGAGTATCTAGGACCTGAGGCTGTTTTTCCTGAAGTTGCACTTCGCGCGTCGCGCCCGGGTGTTGTAACCGGACTGGCATGGACCGAGGCTGGGGGGGACATCCTCTTCATCGAAGCTGCCATGATGCCCGGCAAGAAAGGTCTTACGCTCACCGGAAGTCTTGGTGAGGTCATGCAGGAATCTGCACGGGCTGCTCTCAGCTACATCAGAAGCAATGCAAAAAAGCTCGACATCAGCGATGAATTTTTTGATCAGCACGACTTTCACCTGCATGTGCCCCAGGGTGCGATTCCAAAGGACGGCCCGTCAGCAGGTGTTACCATGGCGACCGCATTGCTCTCTATTATCAAGAATAAGCGAATGCGGGCCGATGTGGCAATGACCGGAGAGATAACGCTCACCGGTGTTGTACTTCCGGTGGGTGGAATCAAAGAAAAGACGCTCGCAGCGAAGCGAGCCGGCATTACCACGCTGATCGTCCCGGAGAAGAACAAAAACGACGTAGCCCAGATAGATAAGAACCTTAAGGCCGGTCTAAAATTTATTTACGCCCGGGACATATCCCAGGTTTTCAACCACGCCTTTTCGTATGGAACTTCTTCAAAGCATCTCAAGAAATAGACTCGCACTGACGGGTCTGATCATCCTTATTCCCATGTTTTTTTGCGCGATCCTGGCACCGTTCGTTGCTCCGCATAATCCGCTCGAGACGAACCTGAAAAATGTTCTTGCAGCCCCCTCTTTTTCTCACCCTTTTGGTACTGACGTGCTGGGCAGGGACGTGCTGGCCAGGGTGATTTACGGAAGCCGTGTATCTCTTCTCGTGGGATTCGTTTCTGTAGGCATAGCAACCATTATAGGGCTGATCCTGGGAGCAATCTCCGGTTTTTACGGCGGGATTGTGGACGAAATCATCATGAGATTCGTCGATCTCATGATGTGCTTTCCTACTTTTTTTCTTATCCTGGCGGTGATTGCCTTTCTTGAGCCAAGCATCTGGAATATCATGGCGGTGATCGGGCTTACCAGTTGGATGGGTATTTCCCGCCTTGTGAGGGCGGAATTTTTGAGCATCAAGAGCAAAGAGTTCGTGATGGCGGCCCGAGCCCAGGGGCTTTCGAATATGCGGATCATTTTCAGTCACATTCTGCCGAATGCTTTAGCTCCTGTTTACGTGGTTGCCACTCTGGGCATCGGCGGTGCCATCCTCACCGAATCGGCGCTCAGCTTTCTCGGAATAGGGGTGCAGCCGCCCACTCCCAGCTGGGGAAATATCCTGATTCAGGCGAAGGACAACATCGAAATAGCCTGGTGGCTCAGTCTCTACCCTGGCATAGCCATTTTCCTTACGGTGATGGGGTATATACTCCTTGGTGAGGGGTTGAGCGATATACTGGACCCCCGCAGACGCTACGCAAACAAATAAGACCAATTTGCCTTCAAGCGCATATCCTCGTTGCCCTTCGGCCTGTCCTGCTGCGACGTACCGCAAGGTACACCTGTGCAGTCCAGCCCTCGGAGCGTCTCGCTGGACATCTTGAATCCGAATTGGTCTTAATTAGCGTTTAGGGATTAGCTAGCAGCCCTTAACCAAGAGTATTTCTCAAGACTATGATTTTGTAATTTAATCGGTCCATCTATCGTCCATCGTCCGAGTCGCGTTGCTAGGCGCGGCGGTCGTCCGAGCCGTTAGGCGGTCGTCCGTCGGATCTTCTCCGGACCCTGGACCTAACTAGTCTAGTTTGTAAACCTTTGCGTCCTGGTGCTCTGGTTTCTGAACTTTGGGGGTGCTGCTTTGGGTGGGAGAAGGTTCCTGGGCCGTTCCTTGAGCGCCGGCGACATGTGCGGACGATAAATCGCCGGCGGTTTGTTTGGATTTTGCTCTCGATTTGTCTTTTTGTGATCTTAATGCATTGATCTCTTCTTCCAACTGTGCAAGCTCAGTCGCGCGTTGCTCGTATTGGGTAGAGAGCATCGAGTTTTCTTCTTCCAGGCGCTGTTTTTCGTCCTCCACCTTTTTCGTTTTTTCCTGGAGAAGCGCGAGACGCGTCTTTAGGTCGGTGAGATCACGAGAAGCGATCATGAGCTGCCCTTCTGAATATATCCACAGACTTGCAGCGGTGAAGGCGAGCAGTGCCAGCACGCCTATGAGGATAACCGAGAACCTGGGGGCCTTTCTGTGCTTCTGCCTTTTCGGAGCAGGGACTGTTGGCCGGGGTTGGCTTATTTCCCTGGTCTCGTTTTCCCTCGCGGCAACCTTGAGCCGTTCCCAATTTTTCGTATATATTCTGGGTACGGGCATACAGGCCTCCTGTGCCTGTTGATTTGTCCTGCAATTTTTGTTCCTTTGATAAAGTATGTTGACCAAGCCGCAGCCCACGAGTTGCAGCCGCATGATTACGGGCGGTTAGCACTGTTCAGCGTCAGATTCGATGAGGGTGTATGCGCAGGGGGAACGCTGCCAAATATGACCGGGGTGGGCAAAAATAGCCTACAATGTTCTATCCATTTTCCTCTTCAGTGAATTGTTCTCTTCCGGAGAGCATCAAACTTGAAAGAGCCACGAGACACAAGAAAGGCAGAA